>CAYJTI010000060.1:0-8134 GCA_964373135.1 uncultured bacterium
TTGCGCCTCCGGTTTTCGACGCGGAATTGGCGGAGATAAGAAATACATTAATTGAAGACGGCCTCACCTATTTTGAACCCGGGGTTGGAGTCGACCCCGCAACGCATTTCCCCTTTGACAATGTGGATATCAATGGACTGCCAGAAAGGTTCACTCAGCCGACGTTGATTGGGTTATACCTCCAGATCCTGGGGGATAAGGTCACGGGAGAACTTGACCGGGGGAGTGCCACCCTCGAACAGATCTTGACTGAAATTGATACGGTGATGACGAGTCTTTTGAATGCCCAGACGAATTTCGGATTTAACGGCCTCCTGCCGTTTTTGAATCTCAATCCTCTTGGGCCGCAGACGACGACCGTAGGCTTAGGCGACAACGCCAATTTAGCGCAAAGCCTAGCGGTTTTGGCGGGGGCCCTTGAAAGGGCAAATCTGAATGCGGCCCAGCGGACCACTGCGAACGCGATTGTCGCTAGGGTGGAGCAATTCCTGGATAATCAGGGGCCGGGTTATCTTAACTTCGTGGACCCCACCTTTGGAATTTTCCGTTCTTCCGTGAATACTTCGACGGGCGCGTTTGACAATTTTATCGACCGCCTTGCGAACGAATTTCGAGGGGCGGTGGCCTTTCTCAAAGTTCGTTATCCCAATCTGCCGGATTCTGTCTGGGACGGGCTGGAAGTGGTCACGCGGAATTACACCGACCGGAATGGAAACAGCATTGAGAACTTAGCCGTTTTCGAGGGAGGGGCCTTCCAGGCGTTCTGGCCGTTGCTTCGGAATAATGAACGGGACTTCATCGGTTTTCGAAACGCCCTCTTTAACCACTTCTCGACGCAGGCCGATTTTGCTTCTCGGCACGGGATTCCGGGTTTTCTTTCTGCCGCTCAGAGACCGGCTCCTGCCGACAGCTACTTCGGCCGCACTGGGATTCGTCAGATCGCCGAGACCCCCCTTGATGTTTTAACGGACCTCGGTTCCACCTATGGGTTGGCGAGCGGCTTCTCGGTCGACCCCGGCTCGACCTTGGCGTGGTTGAATGCCATTGAGGAGGGTGTTGCCTCGTTAAAGGGAAATCGCGGCTTTTTAGATTCTGCGCATTCCAACACCGAGGTAGCGCGTCGGTTCCTCGGGATTGATATCGCCTCGACGATCCTCGGCCTCGGTGACGGAGGAGCGAAATCATTCGAAAGTTATCTTAGAAATCGGGGTCTTGAACTCGGGCTCAACCGTCTCTACGAAGAGAAGTCATTCAGTCTCGGGATTGATAAAACGGCGACCGCCATCGCGGGACCACCGCAATTTCCCGATCGTACCTTAACCGTTTTCAGCCGTATCGAGTCGGAAGGAGAAGTCGGCAGTTTTCCTGTCACTCAGACCGTTTTTACGGGGGTCCGGTTCCAATATGGGTCACTCCCGAGCGGGGTTCATGGCAAGTTCTGGAATCTCGACCAGGTTTACGACGCCCGAGCCAATCGACTCGTTTTTCTGGCGTCCGTCACCGACTCTCCTCAAAGCGTGACGTTCGAACTTAAGGATGCCTCAAACGGGCTCGCATTAGGATTCAGCTTCAATCTTCCGGCCGGTTCCGGAGTCCAATCTTTCGTGTTCGATCTTCCAAATTTGAACCCGATGGAATTTGTGAGAACGGTGGTTGTGGGCGTCGACCCAGGGGCAACGGGTGACGCAAGCGGCAACTTCTTCATCCACGCAATCAATTTGCAGCACCTGCCGGGCCGGCACAATTCGACACCGGCTTTTAGTTCGCTTGCCGCAATGGACCCGGCCGTTTATCCAGGTCCCACGGGAGTGACCTTTTTTGACAACAAAGGAGTTTTTAAGGAAGGAGTATATACACCGACGCCGCCGTCCGGAGGAGGAAAGGACGGCTCTTCAGGAGGGGGAGGGAGCGGACCTTCACCTGGCACGGGCCCAGAGATCGGAACGACCGGCTTAGCGGCGGGTAGTGGAAACCATTTTCGCCTGCCGTATCAGGAGTCGGGCCGTGAGATTGGGGCCACGCCTCGCAGCTTACGGAGTGAGGTTCAAAGAGAAGAAAGCCTTTACAAGAAGCTGGCTGCGTCTCCTCGGGGCGCCAAAGAGAAGAAGCATTCCGCGACTTTGACCGAAGAGCCGGTTTCCCTTACGTTTAGTGAACTGCTTCAGACAGTTAACGCGACCGCGAAAAACGATGAAACCCTGCCTTCCATCAGCACGTCGGAGGATATCGCACTCCTTGAAAGAATGCTCCTTAGCCGGCTTGCCCTCGATTGACAAAAGAGTTATCCATTGTTAGCATACCGCCTTTAGTGACCTGAAGATGCGATTTAACACGATCGAAGAGATTACCAAAGAAATCCGCCTTGGCCGGATGGTCATCATCGCGGATGACGAATCGCGCGAAAACGAAGGCGATCTCATCTTTGCCGCCCAGTTTGTCACGCCGGAAAAGGTCAACTTTATGATGAAGGAGGGGCGGGGTCTGATTTGTGTGCCTCTCACCGAGGAGCGAATCGAGACCCTTGGGCTTAAGGAAATGACCGATTCTTCGGGCGACCCAATGCGGACCGCCTTCACGATTTCCGTGGATGCCCGTCTCGGGGTCACCACCGGAATTTCAGCCAGTGACCGGGCCCGAACCATTGAGATTTTGGCGGACCCCTTGAGAGTTCCGGGCGACCTCGTGACCCCTGGACACGTCTTCCCTTTAAAGGCCAAAAGGGGCGGGGTTCTGATTCGCACCGGCCATACGGAAGCGGCCGTTGACCTTTGCCGATTGGCCGGTCTTGAGCCGGCGGGCGTCATCTGTGAGATCATCAATGACGACGGAACAATGGCGCGGACGCCCAACCTTTTCCGTTTTGCGAAGAAACATTCGCTCCAGATTGGCACGATTAAAGAATTGATTGCGTACCGGCGGCAATTCGACAAGGTGGTCGAGAAGGTCAGCGAGGCAAAAATCCCGACAGTGTTTGGCGATTGGAAGCTCAAACTTTACCGGTCCCTCATCGATGGCCGGGATCATGTGGCGCTCGTCAAAGGCGAGATCGGGCCGGAGCCCACTTTAGTCCGCGTTCATTCGGAGTGTTTCACGGGCGATGTCTTAGGTTCCCTCCGCTGCGATTGTCAGGATCAGCTTTTGGCGGCCATGGCATCCATTGAGAAGGAAGGGCGCGGGGTCATCGTCTACATGCGCCAAGAAGGACGCGGCATCGGTCTCGCCAACAAGTTGAAGACCTATGAACTGCAAGACAAAGGGCTCGACACGGTCGAGGCCAACCAGAAGTTGGGCTTCAAACCCGATCTTCGGGAATATGGAACCGGCGCCCAGATTCTGTGCGACCTCGGCCTGAAAAAGCTTCGACTCATTACGAACAACCCCCGAAAGATTGTGGGACTCGAAGGCTACGGTCTCACCGTCGTGGAACGGATTTCCTTGGCCACCCCCGCCCATTCCCACAATGCCAAGTATCTCAAGACCAAGAAAGAAAAACTTGGTCATCTCCTGAATCCTTAAACGTCATGACCCGGCTCGGGCGGGGCCTCCTGGACGCCCGCCGAAAGCGATTCGCGATCGTCGTCTCTCGATTCAACGAGTTTATTACCAAGCGGCTTCTTGAGAGTGCCGTCGAAACCTTGATTCAGCACGGCGCTTCCCGGCGGAAGATCGAACTCGTCTGGGTTCCGGGGGCTTTAGAAGTCCCCCTTTTCGCAAAGAAGCTTGCACTCCGGAAGCGTTACCATGCGCTGATTGTTCTCAGCTGTGTCTTGAGAGGCGACACGATCCATTTCGACACGGTGGCGAACGAAATTGTCCGGGGGGTTTCCCAGGTTGCGTTGGAGACCGGCGCTCCGATCGCGAGCGGGATTATTCTGGCGGATGATCTCGAGCAGGCGATCGAACGGGCCGGATTGAAATTAGGGAATAAAGGAGGTCAGGCAGCGCTGGCGGCCATCGAAATCGCCAATCTGAATCAAGCGTTGAGGTGCCGGTAAGCCGTCTCCCTCTCGACTCACTCGACCGCGATGCGTAAACGAACCCAAGCTCGTGAGTTCGCCCTCCAGATTCTTTACGAACAGGAAATCAATCCCCACCCAGTGGAGGAACTCCTGACCTCTTTCTGGAGAAACCGCGCCGCAGCGCCTGAAGTTCGAGAGTATGCCGAACGCGTTGTGCGGGGGGTCCTCGACCACCTCCTGGAGATTGACGGGGTCATTTCAAAATATGCGGAGCACTGGGAGCTCCCTCGAATGGCGGCCGTCGACCGGAATATCCTTCGTCTGGCCACGTTTGAGCTCCTTTATCTTGAAGAGGTGCCGCCAAAAGTCGCCATTAACGAGGCCGTGAACATCGCCAAGAAATTTTCTCAGGAGGAATCAGGCAAATTTGTGAATGGGATTCTCGACAAAATCAACCACACGGAACGAAGGCGGTATGAATCAAAATGAGTTTTGGATGCGGCGGGCCCTGGAACTCGCTCGGAAGGGAGCGGGACGAACCCGCCCCAATCCCCTCGTGGGGGCCGTGGTCGTCCGAAAGGGAAAAATTGTGGGCGAGGGATACCACGCTTATTTTGGGGGTCCGCATGCGGAGGTTCGGGCCTTGCGCAGGGCCGGCCGTCGATCGCAGGGCGCGGCCCTTTATGTCACCCTTGAGCCCTGTTCCACGTGGGGCAAAACGCCTCCTTGCGTGGATCGTGTGGTTGCAAGCGGGGTCTCTCGGGTTGTCATTGGAACCGTCGATCCGAATCCTCTGAACCACCTCCAGGGCATCCATCGGTTGAGGAAATCGGGGATTACGGTCGACGTCGGAATCCTTGCCAACGAGGTCGAACGGCAGAATCAACCTTTCTTCAAGGCGATGCGGACCGGGCTTCCCTATGTCATTTTGAAGATGGCCCAATCCTTGGACGGCAAAATCGCGGCCCGCACCGGCGAGTCGCGCTGGATTTCCTCCCAGCCGGCGCGAAGATTTGTTCATCAGTTAAGAGGCCAAGCCGATGCGATTCTGGTCGGAAAAAATACAGCCCTTCAGGATGACCCCGCTCTCTTGGGAGGCGAGGGCGGAACAAAACCTTGGCGGGTTGTCCTCGATTCTCACTTGCAGGTGTCTCGGGCGTCGCGCATTTTTAAAGGCTCGCAGCTTACCCTGGTGGCCATTTCCGAGCGCGATCTCAACCGCCTTCCGGAAAATTCAAAGCAAAGAGGAATTATTTTTCTCCCCGTTCCCGAAAAGAAAGGACGGTTGGAATTAAGAGTCCTTTTTCGGAAGCTCGCCGAGATGGGGGTCCAAACCCTTCTCGTGGAAGGTGGAGGAGAGGTGGCGTGGAGCCTTTTACAGGAGCGGCTCGTTGACCGTTTGATTTGGATTGTTGCCCCCAAGATTCTCGGCGGCCGAGGGACGAAGACTTCGGTGGAAGGAGAAGGCATTGACCAATTGACCAAAGCCTTCTCGTTGGAATGGGAAAAATATTACCCGCTGGGACCCGACTTCGTGTTTGAGGCAAGGGTATGTTCACGGGCCTCATAGAGTCACAGGCCGTCTTAAGAGACTCTCGAAAAGGGAAGAAAGGGTCCCGGCTCACCTTTGAGTGGATTGGGAAGACTCCTCATCTTCGAGTGGGGGAGAGCGTGGCGGTCGATGGGACTTGTCTCACGCTTGTCTCCGTCCACGGAAAAAAATTTTCGGCCGACGCGATTCCCGAAACGCTTCGGTCAACCACGCTCGGGCAGTTGATGCCCGGGCGGCGTGTCAACGTGGAAAGGGCGCTCCGCGTTGGGGATCGAGTGGGCGGTCACTGGGTGACTGGCCATGTCGACGGCGTAGGGGTGATTCGGAAGTGGGACCGGCGCGGGACGAATTTTTCCTTGAAGATCGAAGCCCCCGCCGATACAATTCAATGCCTTGTAAAGAAGGGTTCGATTGCGGTTGACGGGATTAGTTTCACCCTTCAGGAGCTTGGGCCTCGGCATTTCGTCGTCGGTGTGATTCCTCAAACTTATCGGGTCACCGCGCTTCAGTGGAAACGTGCCGGCGATCCTGTTAACCTGGAAGTCGATCTCTTCGCCAAGCTCGTCCAAGATTTTTTGAAAAAGAAAAATGCGTCTTCCCTCAGTGCCCGACGCCTTCGGAGGCAAGGCTTCTAACTTTGGAGCAGGATGGGAGAATTGGACCGCCCGATTGAACACGAAGAAAATTTGATCGAGCAGTTGTTGGTCTGTAAAAGTGCCCTGTTTTTCCGATCCAGACAGGACGACCTCCCTCCCCGAAACGGCCGCTCCCCAAAACCTTCAGCGCGGAAGCCGGTTTCCAAAAACGGCCATTCAAAACTCTCGAGTTTAAAGACAAGTTTCGGGAAGGCGTTCGCCTTTGACAAAAGGAGAGACCCCTGAGGCTCGTCTTGATCCGCCATGGAGAGACTCCGTGGACGGCTCAGAAACGTTACCAGGGCATCACGGATGTCCCGCTGAACCGAAAGGGACTCCGACAGGCCCGAGCGATTGCTCGAGCGATCCGGGCCGAGAAACCGACCCGCCTTTACTCTTCCACGCTGAAACGAGCAAAACAAACTGCAGGAATCATCGCACGCGAGCTCGGCCTGCGGGCCATTCGGGATCCGCGTTTGAACGAAGTTGATTTCGGGCAATGGGAAGGAGCCCCTTACGAAGAGTTGGCCCAAAAGGGAGGCAAGCTTTTCCAGCGCTGGCGGCAGGGAAAAATTCAAAAGGCCCCGGGCGGTGAAGGAGTTTCTTCTCTCCGGAGGAGAATTGGGGAATTTCTGAATGATCTTTTAAGGCGGCACCCCGAGGAGACCGTCGCCATCGTTTCCCATGCGGGCCCGATTAAAATGTTTTTCTTGACGGCGTTAAAGGCAAGCCGCGCCTCCATCTGGTCCTTCCGGATTGACCCGGCCTCAATTTCACTCCTCCAGGGAGATCCGAAACTTTTTCAGGTCGTCTGGTCGAATCGGATCGACCACCTAAATTCTCACCGGCGGCGATGAGAGACAATAAAATCATCCTTATCACCGGCGGAAGCCGCTCCGGAAAGAGCCGAATGGCCTTGGAGAAAATCGCGCCTTACCCGAGGAAGCTTTTTGTCGCGACAGCCGTCGCGATGGATGAGGAGATGAAAAAAAGAATTGAGAAACATCAGAGGGAAAGGGGAATTGATTTTATCACCGTGGAGGAGCCGATCCATCTCGCAAGCGTCCTTCGACCCCATGCCGGGCAGGTGGACGCCATCTTGGTCGACTGCCTGACCTTCTGGCTGAATAATCTCTTTCATTATTTTGGGGGAGACGTCGCTGGCGAGAGCCATCGTCCGGCTGAGGAAATTGAGAATCTTTTAAAAGTCCTCGATGAGAAACCGACAACCCTTATTCTCGTGACAAACGAGATCAATATGGGAGTGATTCCTGCCGACCCACTCACGCGGCATTTCATAGCGGAACAGGGCCGGTTGAATCAGGAGATCGCCCGCCGCTCCGACGAGGTCATCTTAATGATTTCAGGAATCCCGCAGATCTTGAAAGGGATCTCAGAAGGTGACTATGCCCGCATCCCTTGAGGCGTGGAGAATGAGGTGCCGGACCCTCCTACCTTTAGACCCGGTGTGGAGGGAGAAGGCACGGGTGCGTCTTCGCGAGCAAACCCGCCCCGAGAGAAGTTTGGGAGAACTTGAGAATTGCCTCGAACGTTTCGTCGCGATTCAGCGAAAAGAGAGGCCCACCGCCTCAAAAAAACGGATTGTGGTTTTTGCGGCGGACCACGGGGTGGAACGGGAAGGGGTGAGCCTTTACCCTCGTCAGGTGACCCCGGCGATGGTCTATAACTTTCTCTCGGGCGGCGCGACGATTAACGCCTTTGCCCGGGCCATGGACGTTGAGGTGCAGGTGGTCGATATGGGCGTGGACCACGAGTTTGGGGAAGAGCCCCGTCTCATTTCGAGAAAGATTCGTCCGGGCACTTCCAATTTCAAAGAGGGTCCGGCGATGACGGAGGAAGAGCTTCTCAAGTCGCTTGAGGCCGGTTGGGAAAGGGCTTCCCGCGCAAAAGAAGAAGGCGTCGATATACGGGGGGTGGGGGAGATGGGGATTGCGAACACCACTTCGGCGAGCGCCGTGATTGCCGCA
>CAYJTI010000061.1:0-8005 GCA_964373135.1 uncultured bacterium
TCCCCTCTTCCTGCTGATATTCGATTCGTCGTTCCATTCTCTTCATTTTTGATTTTTGCATTTTGATTTTTGATATTTTTCGCGCCCGAGAGGACTCGAACCTCCAACCCCAGGCTCCGGAGGCCTGTGCTCTGTCCATTGAGCTACGGGCGCACGTCTCTCTATAATTCACTACCTCTCGTTATCCGTGTGAGGAATTCTACTGCGCACTCCCCTCTCCCTAGCCGTCCCGCCGAAGGCGGGGCGGGCGCACGTCTCTCTATAATTCACTACCTCTCGTTATCCGTGTGAGGAATTCTACTGCGCACTCCCCTCTCCCTAGCCGTCCCGCCGAAGGCGGGGCGGGCGCAATATTCTTAAACCAATTTCTAAATCAGAAGATAGAGGATTCCTGTTTTTCTGTCTATCCCCAAAAACCTGGCTAGGGTCTGCGGGCCTACCCCGTTTGTTGAGCCGCCTTCAAATCCTCTTCTCGCATCAGGTCTCTCATCCGTCTGATCCCCGAACCTACTCGCTCCACCTTGCCCATGTGAATGAGACAAACATCCGAGGATGGTGAACTGACTTGCCTGCCTCCGCGGGATGGCCATGGCTCTCCCCTTTCCTCGGGGTTACTCGCTCAGGATAGCTTCCACGGCTTGGCGGAACGAGGGCGGATGAATGGCAGGGTAACGGTAGAGGAGCGGTTCGATTTCGTCAAAGCAACGCTGGATCTTTTGCGGCTCAATCAATCCCCGGACAATCATCGCACGGACATCTTGGAGATCCTGGGCGTGACCTCGCTCGATCTTGGCCAGGGCTTGGGCATAGAGGTCATAATGATAAAAGACGATCCGACCTTCCGTTGTAATATACAGGCTGCGGTCTTCCCAGCCAGGGAGCGGGGGGATGAAATCCGCGGGACAGGCCAGTTCAATATTCATCTGGAGTTCGTCTTTCAAGTGAGGAATGGCCCGAAGCAAGGGATCGGACTCCGGAAAGATCCGAATATCCACGTCAATGGTGGTCGCTCGCCAACCGAGCAAAACCGCAGTAGCCCCTCCGGTAAAATACAGCCGGGTCGCCTGGTCGGTTTCGGCACCCAGTGCACGCATCAGCCGATAAATTCGATCCCGATCGGTTAGCTGGCGCATTCGGCTGCTCGCTCGAAGCTCACGAGTCTGCGGATCAAAGCATTGTACCGCGTATGGGCTCCATCCGGATCGGGCCGCGAGAGGCTTTGATAAAGCCGCAGTTCGGGAAAGGTGAACGGATGCTTCGGGACAAAAATACCCAGTCTCGCAAGCCGTGGCTTCCCAATGGCCACAAGGAGGGCCTCGGGGGACTCGACTCCTCGGGCGAGGTCCTCAATTCCCCCTTCGATGAGATCGCCTCCTGGAAGTGTCTTTAAATCCATAATTTTAGTGTACCACGCTTCTGTTTATAGAGGTCAACTCGCCCCTATTTTCTCCCCCCTGCACCAGGTTGTTTCGCAAAGATTTTGACGTAAGCGCAGAGGTATTTCTTTAGGAGCTCTAATTTCTCCAGAGACCATCGGCCAGTGAGATCCCTGCGTCCTGTCGATTTTTCCGAATTATGTTTTGACATAAAATGTTGACATACCAGGTACGATTTTAAGGAGCTACAAAAAATCCTAGGATAGAGTCCGGAGGCCTGTGCTCTGTCCATTGAGCTACGGGCGCTGAAAGCAATGAAAAATGAAGAATGAAAAATTAAAAAATTCAGAGATCTTCCACGTAAGACTTCAACTTTTCGAAGAAGCGCTCGAAAACGTTCTCTTCGGTGCCGGGCACGGCGCCTGGCTCAGACACAATGCCGTCTAGTCTCATGAGGGTGCTGCCGGGATAATAATACCGCAGGATATCGCGGTAACGGTAGCCGAGCTCCGCAAGGTGTTTCGCCCCAAACTGGCACATCCCGACGCCATGGCCCCAGCCTCTTCCTTTTAATACAAAGCTTTCACCCTCGCGCTCAATCACGACGCGCGTGCTCCGCATCCGGTCCGGCCCAAGCGCCAGTCGAAACTCATTCGCCGAGAGCGCCAATTTTCCTCCGTCGTGCCGGATTTCAAACGAGCGGGGCCGCCCAAAGGCATCCAATTTTTCAGAAGCAATCTCCTGAACGGAACCCACCGCCCATCCCTTCTTCGCCAAAAGCGTTTGAATCTCCGCGCGCGTGAACTCCGCCCGCCAGAGGTAATGCCGGGAGGCGCGGCAGAAGGGGCACTCCACCCCTTTGAGGGAGGGGTGGGGTTGAATCCGCCATTGGGCTTCGGCCGGCGCAGTCCCTCCGCCGCAGGTGGAATGAAAAAATGCCGGAAAGACTTTCCCATTATAAGTGAGGATTTCCCCGCGCGTTGCCTCCACGGCGCGGCTTGAAGCCGATTTCTCAATCGTCTTCCCGCCGTAAAGCTGGCTCCCGACGTCCGAACCAAGCGTGAAGGCGAATTCTTTGTTTTCGATGTTTTCAAAAATCGCATACGTGCGGCTAGCGACGGCCTGGGCCTTTAAGGCCTCAGGATGCCAATCGGGATTGGATTCCCACGGGAGGACCCCCTTGAGATAATCTTCCACATCAATCTCATTGACCACCGTGAGGCTTCCGGCCGGGTTCTTCAGCACCTCGATGACATTGTGATATTTCTTCTTCCCCACCCGAACTTCCTTCGTCTGGCTTGAGATTCGGAGACCCGAGACGGAGTAAAGGTTCGAGCCGACGCGTATTCCAATCGGCTCATGGCGAATCCGAGTCGGCTCGAGGACGGAACCCCGGTCCAGGACCTTGCCATCGTCCAAATCCTGGATTTCGTAAGAATTGTCGATTTCGATTTCTAAATCAGACTTTTCGTAAAAGAGGGCGACCCGAAGCACCTTCGCGGCCTCACGGTCCGAGGGAATCTCGAACGAGCTTTTTTTGACCTCGCCCAAATCCTTTTCCCACGGCCAGAAGGTGATGAAAAGAAAAAAAATCCAGCTCACAGACAAATTCCAGGAAAACATAGGGAGGTTATTTTAGCACGGGCGCCGGCCCAAGTCGGCAATTTCGTAGAAGGAATTAGAGTTTCGACAAGAAAACGGAGTCGTGATGCTCGAGGACGTCTTTGGTCTGGGTGAGGGAGCATTGCTGGATGGGATAGGTGCAGAGCCCAATCATCTTCGCGGCCTCAAGCCACTCGTCCATCGAATCTTCATAACCCTGAAATTTTTCCCAGTCTTTCCCATCGAGCCAACCGATGTCGTAAACCCCCCGAAGGGTCCGGAAGCCCTTCCGGCGCTTTTCCCCGAGAAGCCGCTTGAAACGGTCGAGCACTTTCCTTTGCGAAAAACGGCCCCGTTCCAAATACCATCGTTCTGCCGGTAGGATTGAAAGTTGACCGCTATCGATATAAGTCACAAGGTCACAGCAACGCTGGAACGCTTCAACAGCTTCGAGAATCCCGACGGAGCTTGAGACAACCCACAGACATGCCTCGCCCCCTTCCAGCCCGGAGCGGAGGAAGGGAATCACAATCCGAAACAAATCTTCCCTCCCCTTGTAAAACTGGTAGAAATGTTTTCCAAGGGCGGGACGAACTTCGGGTTCTGTAGTCGTCGCCAGTCGCATTTCACTCAGAAGCTTAACACCCATTTGGCAGGCCCACAAGGGAAGGGCACGAAGGCGGGAGAAACTTAGAAAAAATCAGAAAGATTACTTAACCCTATATATTAATTACGGTTATAAATCCTAAAATCCGTGGGCGAGCGGTTTATCGTGCGGTTCGTGAGGCTTTTTTCCTGCCTCTTCGATCTGAATCGTCGAATGGGAAATGTCGAACTCGTGAGACAAGATTTCTGTCACTTGGGCGAGGAGGGCCTTGGCATCCGAACCCGGAAGGACCGCCAAATGGCCGCTCAGCGCTTCTTTGCCGCCCGAAATGGTCCAGACATGGAGGTCGCAAATTTCCTGAACTCCTTTGAGCGACAAAAGGCGCGACTCCAGTCTTTCCATATCTACTCGGGCGGGCGCGGCCTCCAGGAGGACCGTCACCACATCCCGGAGAATCTGCCACCCTCCCCCGATAATCAAAAAGGCGATTCCGACACTGACGAGGGGGTCCGCCAGCGTCCAGCCCGTTTTCCAGATGACGAGCCCTGCGAATACAACCCCGAACGAGCCCAAAAAATCGGCCGCCACGTGGTAGAAGGCGCTCCGGACGTTGAGATTCCCGGGAACAAATCGCCTGAGGCTCGCCGCAATGAAAAGGTTGAAAAGAAGGCCGCCCGCGCCCACCGCCAACATTAAAGGGGTCTTGATTTCGGCAGGACTTTTCAGCCGGAAAATGGCCTCTCGAACAATAAAAATGGCAATCGTCAGAAGGAGGATGCCGTTCGCAAGCGCCGCCAGGATTTCGACGCGGTGAAAGCCGTAACTCATCTTCCGCGTCGCCGGCTGCGCTGCCATCCAGGCGGCAAAAAAGGCAAGTCCCAAGGCGCCGGCGTCGCTCAACAGGTGGGCCGAGTCGGCGATGAGGGCTAGGGAATGGGCGAATCTTCCGCCGACAAATTCAATGAAGGCGAATGAAAGCGTTGCCGCGCAAGCAAACTTCAGGGCCCGCTGGGCGGCCACTTTTCAACTTCCGGTACCGGTTCTGGCGAACCGGTTCTCCGGGGGACGGTTTTGTTCCAGTGAAACTGTCCCCGCGAGAACCGGTACCGAATTTTCTTTACGCGAAACTTTTGAGGCGCGCCCAGGTCTGGCGGCCGCAGACGCCGTCCGTCACAAGACCGTTGTCCCGCTGAAAGTCACGAAGGGCCTGCTTGGTCGCCGAACCGATCTTCCCGTCAATCGCGCCTTGGTAATACCCGGCTTTTTTGAGGGCCTGTTGAATGGCCAGGGCCGGCAGCTCAAAGCCCGAAGGGGTCCGGTAAATCGGGCCGCCCGTCGTCTCGCCAAAAATCGACTCCGTTCCCGCCGGTCGCGCCGCCCCGCCTTCCCGAACCGCTCGGAGAGCCAGCTCACTATCCCGAACGGACTGGTCCAGCCGGGCGATTTCTCCCTGAAGGGTCCCGATTTGGGACTGGAGGTTCGCCACGTCCTTCTGATGCAGCTTCTTCGTCGCGCAGCCGGTGGTGAGAACCAGTGTCCCCAAAAGGATGACCATTGAAGTGTAAATTTCTCGTCTCATTCTTGTTCTCCTTAGATCTCGTCCGTCAATTGAAAGTGATTTTCAGACAAACTGCATCCCATCTTATCGACCAACCGCACCTAAGGTTTAGACTTGGCACCTTCAAGTCAGGCGCCAGGGTGCCCGGTTCAGGCGACCTTTTTGGCGACGACCTCCAGGAGTTCGTTCAGGTCGAAGGGCTTATGGAGGTAAGCAGTGACGTTCAGCTTAAGCGCCTGAAGATACACATTTTCGTCCGCATAGGCCGTGATTAAAATCTCCGGGACAGCCTTTCTTCTCCTCTCTTCATTAATCTCCCTGAGTCTTTTGACGACTTCGATGCCGTCCATCCCCGGCATCCGAATGTCAGAAATCACCAGGGCGAATTCCCGCTCTTCGACTTTGTGGAGCGCCTCAAGCCCGTTCCGGGCCGTTTCGACCTCATAGCCTTTGGACTCCAGGAGCATCCCCATCGTCTGGAGGACCAGCTCATCGTCGTCAACAAGAAGAATCGGCCTGGCCACGCCTAACCGCTCACCCTCGTCGCAAAAACTAGAAATTCCGTGTGCGAGACCATCCGCTGCACGGGACGCGTCTTTCCCTCTCTCGCCAAAATGGGACGGAGCAAAATCTCGCACGATTCAATCCTAATAAATCCGGCCTGACGAAGCGCCTCGGCCATTCTCTCAATCTGATTGTAAGTGGGATTCAAGCTGACGAGGGTCCCCCCACCCTCGAGCGCGTCTTGAACCACTTCGACCTCTTCCCACGGCGTGGGGATATCGAGAATCGCGGCGTCAAATCCTTTTTCGGGAAAGGGCTCCCCGGCCGCTCTTCGGTGAAACGAGACGAAATCCAAAAGCCTCGGCCGTCTCAAATTTTTCTTCGCAAGCTCCATAAAATCCTCGCGCCGGTCAAAGGTGAAAACTTTCCCCGTCGGCTGGACCGTCCGTGCCAGCACCAGGGTCAGTGCCCCGGAGCCGGTCCCAATTTCCAGGACCTTGGACCCCGGGTGAATCCCTGCCTTCATCAAAAGATAGCCTGCGTCTTTCGGGTAAATGACCCCGCTTTCCCGAGACGCCTTCATCATCAAATCTTCCGTCGTGGGGCGGAGAAGAAAGGCCGGGGCGTGGCGGCATTCAATCCGGGAACCGAATTCCTTTCCAATCCACGATTCCACTTCAAGCGGCTCGCCCCGGTGAATCGAAAGCCGTTTTCCCCGCACCACCTCGACCAGGTAACTCACCTCGTCCTCAAACCACACGAGGACCAAGTCCCCTTCCTGGATTTGATTTGACACCCCGGTTGTTTCGAGTTCTTGCTCCATCTTCTCCCTTTAAAGGATATTTTTAATCAAGAGGCCGGTGAGGTAGCCGATGCCGGCGGCAATCGCCCCGATGGCAAAGGCCTCCAAGCCGCTCTTCACCCAAGAGACACGGGTGATGACCGTCTTGATTGCGCCAAGGATGAAAAGGGAAACGCTCGTGAAAAGAAGTGACGCCTGGAGGGCGCCTGAGGTTTCAAAGAAAATAAAAGGAACCAGCGGAATAAACCCGCCGGCCAGGAAGGCCGCTCCAATGACCGCCGCAATCTTTGAGGGGCGGTCCATACTCTCGAGAATCAAACCGAGTTCTTCTTCCATCATGCATTTGAGCCAGACCTTTTTGTCCGCCGTAATCCGCTCCACCACGAGGTCCAGCTCCTTCTCGTCCCGAAACCCTTTCGTCCGATAAATCCGTCGGATTTCCTCCCGCTCCTTCGCCGGCATCTCTTCGATCTCCCGCTTCTCCCGCCGAATTTCCTGCTCGAAAAATTCCTGCTGGCTTTTCGTCGAGAGGTAGCCGCCGAAAAACATCGAAACCGCTCCGGCGAAGACTTCGGCCAGGCCCGCAATCAACACCGCCTGGTGACTGGCGAGGGCACCCGTGACGCCAAAAAGAAAGCCGACCGTGCTCACCATCCCGTCATTCATTCCAAACACCATCTCACGCACCAGGCGGCCGGAGGGGGAGTGCCACGCCTCCTCCTGGTAAATACGCGGGGCCTCAAAAATTTCTTTCAATCCTTCAAGAGGCTGCATTCGCTGATTTCCTTTCCTTCGCCCCCCTCACCCTAATTCCCTCTCCCCCCGCAGGGGGGAGTGGGGTGGGTGAGGGGGAAAAGCTTACTCACTTCCTCGCGACTGTCGACAAGAAAGTCCGGCTGCGCGGCTTCAAGTTCATTTCTCTTTCCGAATCCGTAGGTCACGGCGGCTGTTTTCGCACCGGCATTTCGGCCGGTCTCAATATCGGTCGCGCTGTCTCCAATCAGGAGGGCTTCCTCGGGCCCCGCTTCGGCGGCTTTCAAAAGCTCAAACACCGGCTCCGGCGCCGGCTTCTTGGGAAAGCCGTGGTCCCCCCCAATGACCCGGAAGAAATAGGAATCAATGCCGAGGCCCCGAAGGATTTCGAGGGAAAACTCCTGGGGCTTGTTGGTGATGACAGCTTGCTTCCGATCTTTGAAAAATTCAAGCACTTTTCTGACGGTGGGGTAAAGGCGGGTTTGGTCGAGGAGGTGCTCCCCGTAATGCCGACGGAAAAGTTTAATCGAGCGCTCAAGCGGCGCCGTCTCACCGCCGGCTTCCTTCAATACTCTCGACATCAAATTTTTCACCCCATTTCCCACGAACGTGCTCACCTGTTCGACCGGCAGGAGCGGAAGTTCCAATACGCGAAGCGTCCAGTTGACGGCTTGGGCGATGTCTTCGCGTGAATCAATAAGCGTTCCGTCCAAATCGTAAATCAGAAGTTTAATCATCGCTTTTCCCGGTACCGGTTCCGCCGAACCGGTTCTCGCGAACCGGTTCTGGAGGGGACACCTTTA
>CAYJTI010000062.1:0-7963 GCA_964373135.1 uncultured bacterium
GGCCTCGTCGTCCTCTTCTGGCTCCAGCGTTTCGAATAGCCGGGTACTTCCGGTACCGGTTCTGCGAGAACCGGTACGCCTGCCGGTCCAGAAGAGATACTTGACTATATCAATATTGTCAGGTATATATCATCGGCGGAAGGAGGGTACCCATGAAGGCAATCAGCCTCAAGCTCGAGGAACGTCAAATCAAGCTCTTGGGCGAAGTCTCACGAGCGACGCACATCCCCAAATCAGCCTTGGTGCGGAAAGGGATTGACTTGGTCCTTCGTCAAACGAGGGAGGAGGTTCTCTCGCCGGAGTTGCGACGTGAAATCGACAGCCTTATGAGAGAAGACCGTCCATTGCTCAAGCGATTGGCGAAGGTGTGAAATATCTCTTTCCCAAGACGATTGTCTACCTGCATCAGGAAATCATCAAGGTGAGCGGGGGAGCCGGGGGGCTGCGTGACGAAGGGTTACTCGAATCCGCAGCCTACCGCCCTCAGGCATCGTTTGGAGGGCAAGATCTCTACCCTGATCTCTTCAGCAAGGCCGCAGCGCTCGGCCATTCCTTGATTCACAATCATCCCTTTTTGGATGGAAATAAGCGGACCGGTTTTGAGGCGATGCGCCTCCTGCTGAGGTTGAACGGACAGGACCTTCAGGCGAGCGAAGGCGCTAAGTTTGACTTTGTGCTGAAAATCGCAAAGCGAGAATTGACAGAACAGTCGATCGCCGATTGGCTGAAAGAACACAGCCGGCCTTACCGGAGAAAGCGATGAAAACGATCCCACTCATCCTAAAACCCGGGAAGGAGAAGCCGATCAAGGGAAGGCACCCGTGGATTTATTCGGGGGCGATTGATGAGATTGATGAAAGTTACGAAACGGGTGACCTCGTGCGCGTTTATTCGGCCGAGAAGGAATATCTTGGCACGGGTTACCTCAACCCCCGCTCCCAGATTGCGGTCCGGATGCTCACCCAGGACGATCGTCCGATTGACCGAAGCTTTTTTGAAGAACGAATCGAGCGGGCGCTTGAGCTCCGCCGGTGCTTTTTGCCTGCCAGCAGAGGTAGGTCACACTTAAGTGTGACCTACGCCTTTGAGGGGGCAGATGAAAAGGAAAAGGTGCCTGGCACCTTTTGGGGTGAGACGAATGCGTATCGCGTGATCCACTCCGAAGGAGATTTTCTCCCGGGGCTCATCGTTGACCGATACGCCGGCTACCTCGTGGTCCAATTTCAAACGGCGGGGATTGAGAAGTGGAAAGAAGAGATCATTTCTATTCTTGAGGAGAAGTTGACGGGGGAGATCAAGGGGATTTTTGAGAAGGACGATTCTGAAATGCGCGAATGGGAAGGGCTCGAGAAGCGGGTCGGCCGCCTCCGGGGAGAAGAGCCGCCCGACTTTGTGGAGATTCGCGAATCCGGAATCCCTTTTATTGTCGATATTCACGGCGGGCAGAAGACGGGATTTTTTTTGGACCAGCGGGAGAATCGAAAGCTCGTGGCCGGCTACGCGAAAGGGAGACGGGTACTCAATTGCTTTGCTTACACCGGCGGATTTTCGGTTTATGCCGCAAAAGCGGGCGCCACGCGCGTTGTCTCGGTCGAGACAAGCGAACGGGCGCTGAATACCTGCCGGGAGAATTTTGCCTTGAATGGATTTTCCCCCTCACCCCAGCCCTCTCCCCAAAGGGGAGAGGGGGAGTCGGTGGAGGGGGAGAGTCCCCCAGGGGGACAGTCCCCTTTTTCCTTTGTTAAAGCCGATGTGTTCGAATACCTGCGCAGCACTTCAGAAGAGTTCGATCTCATTATTGTCGACCCGCCCGCCTTTGCGAAATCGAAGGAACATGTGATGCAGGCGTCGCGGGCCTACAAAGACCTCAACCTCTGGGCCCTCAAGCGGCTGACACCGGGCGGGCTCCTTTACACCTGCTCCTGCTCCTCTTACGTCGATCCGGATTTGTTTCAAAAAATCATCTTCGCCGCCGCCAAGGACGCCCGCCGGGACGTCCAGATCGCCGCCAAAACTTCCCACGCCCCGGACCACCCCATCAATGTCTTCCACCCCGAAGGCGAGTACCTGAAAGGTTTACTCTGCCTCGTCTCCTAAGGGGGGACGGGGCAACCGGCGGGCCCCGCGCCGGGGGTTCGCCTGCGTCAGGGCCGCTTGGCAGAATTCAGGATTCCATATATCCTTACTTCTTGGAAATACGGAAAGGAGACCTGCCATGACTTGGTTGACCGCCCCGCTCGGCCCGAAAGGGCAACTGACGCTCCCGAAAGAAATTCGGGAGGCCTTGGGCCTCCGGGAAAAGGGGGAGCTCGTGGGATTTGTTCTCGATGACAAGACGAAGTCCGTCCGGTTGGCGCGAATGGAGATTCGCCCGGCCGGGGCGGATTACAGTGCGGAGGAGCTGCGTCGGCTCATGGGGATCGCACGGGAACCCGGGGGCAAAAAGTTTTCCTCTGCCGAAGAATTTTTGAAACACCTCCGGAAGCTCTAGGGCGCGATGCGCTATTACACGACTCCTGCCTTTGAAAGGAGTCTCCGGGACTTGGAGGAGGCGCGCAAAGAGAGAGTCAAGAGGGCGATCGAACTCGCCGTCGCGTTTTTCGAGACGGGACAACTTCCCCACGGGTTGGGGCTCAAGGCGATTGGCCATCCCTACTGGGAAATCCGTGCGGGACTGGCTGAGGGGGTTATTTTTCGCAAGCCTAAGGACACGGTTGAGTTCTTACTCGTAGGCTCTCACGACGAGATCAAACGCTTCTTGAAACGGACATAGCCAATGGGGCGCAGGGCCGAAAGAAAAGAAAGGGACCTGTGTCCCGATTAACTTTGTGCCCGGGATTGGCGTGGCACACGAGCCGCCTTATCGGCCGGAGCGGGCAGGCGGTTGACCGGGTGAAGGGGGCCCGCCTCCTTGTTGGGCTCGACGAGATAAAGCGAGATGGCGATTTCCCGCTTGGCACCGTCGAGGAGCGGAAGAACTGCGTCCGAATACGCACGGTCACTTGCCTCAAGCACCCGGGCTTTGACCCAGCCTCCGTTCACCATTTGCTCCTATTTATCGTCAAGTGGTGCACTTAAACATTGAACTGTGAACTTACTGACGTTTCGGGAATTAATGGATACGCGTTTTCCCTTATTTTCCTTAGGAAAATCGTATCCATTGGATTCCGAAACATCAGTAAATGTTGAACTGGAATGCACCACCAATTAGTCAGATTCGATCAGGAGATAACATTGACAGGTATCTTCTAGCGTGACGCTCTAGCTTGGCGGGACCTTTTTAAAAATTTTTGGCGTACCCCTTGACGGCCAAGAGCTTTTGTGGTTAACTCCTGATCAAATCTGGGGTTCGAAGAGCGATTTCGGAAGTCAACCTAAGAGAGCAGGCCAAAAATGGAAAAAATAGCCACGAAGGAGAACCCAAATTTTTTTTGTGAGTTCACTTCAATTATTTAAAAAGACCTGCAAGCATGCCCGCATTGGGGTGTTCCCCTTTTTACTTTCCTTCTTTTTCTTCCTCCCTGCGCTCGGCGCCCTCGAGATTCCCGCCGAATTCGGCCGAGTCGACGACGAGACGGAGGGCTCAAACGGCAAGACCGTTGTCTTGATTCAAGAGGCCCACGTCGATTATGGCGCGCAAAAGGCAATTGCTGAAATCCTGGCCCGTCTCATTCGGAAAGAATCCTTAAGGCTCATTCTCGTGGAGGGAGGATGGGGAGATCTGAGTTTGAGTTATCTCCGCAATTACGGGAGTCCCGGAGGACGGGTCGAAGTGGCTGAGCGATACCTCAAGGAAGGGAAAATCTCAGGTGAGGAGTATCTCGACATTGTCTCCGGCTTCAACCTCGAGCTCTGGGGGATCGAAGAGCCGGCCTTCTACCAAGAGAATATGGAAGCCTTTCTTCGTCTTCAGGAGGTTCAGCCCAAGTTGCTCGGGGAAATCGGCCGGATCGAATCCTCCCTCCAGTCGATTCAGCAAAAGGTCTTCCCCCCCGAACTCCTCGCCTTCGAAAAGAAGCGGCAAGCCTTTCAAGATCGAAACATCAATCTTTTGAATTACCTTCAATTCCTTCTCCAATTTAGAAAGGGTGAAAAATCTTCTTCGCTGGACGGAAGGAGATTCCCGAATCTTTCAAAACTGGCCGCCTTGACGGAGCTCGAGAGTGGACAAGCCCGCTTTGACGCCGGCAAGGCGGAATGGGAGAAACAGAATCTCATTCGATTTCTCTCGAGGAAACTGACGAAATTTGAGCTGGAACCCCTGAGGCTGCTTGAAGAACGGAAGAGGCCCGAGAAGGAAGTCGAATTTCTTAAAACTCTGATTGCCGCCTATGAGAAAGTTTCTGGCGAAAAAACCGTTCCTTACGAGAATCTCAAGGCCACCCTCAGGATCCTCGAGCAAGTCATCGTTTCGAACCCGAAGGCGGTCTTCGAAGAGGTTGAAAAACTTGGAGAGAAGCTGAGGGCGCCCCTCTTCACGACGGAAGGCCAGAGGACCCTTGCCAAAATGCAAGACCGGCTCCGAATTCTGAAACAGCTTTTGGAACTCAAATTAGGTCCCGCGGAGTTTGAGAAGCTCGATACGAACCCGGCTGATTTTGACCTCTCGCTGTGGGAAGATTTCCTGAAAATCAAGCTGGCGGAGCTTGGGATTCCGGCGGCGGCCTTTCCAGACTTTCCGGAACTCCAACGGTGGATTCCGGAAGCAAAGAAATTCTACCTGGCCGCAAGAAAGCGCGAAGCGGCCCTGATTGAAAATGCCGTGAAGAAGATCGAGAGCGAAGGAGAGAAGGTGACCGCTCTGATTTGCGGCGGTTTCCATGCCGAGGCGCTTGCGAAGGCTTTTAAGGAGAAAGGTTATTCCCTTTTTGTCGTCTCACCCCGATTCACGCCCGCCGATCCCAACGTGCAGGAAGCGCTTTATTTTAATATCTTAAAAACCAAATGGGGTTCCGGACCCAACGCGGTCCCGGCCCTGTCTCAAAATCCCACTCAAGGAGGATAAAAGAAAATGGAATTGAAGAACCGGATCGAGATGGCAAAAAAAATTGTTGCGACACTGGTAATTCTAGGATTGATCGCTCCTACGCCGGGCTACAGCGCCCGTGCCCTTGCGACCAAGCTCGCCCGCCCCACCCTGGAAACGCTCCAAACCGACCTCTCCGCCACGGGTGTGCCCGTATCCTCCTTGAGAAGCGAGCTTCGGAGTATCGGAAAATTTGACACAAGTTTTCCGCTGGAGTTCATTGAGCTGCCAGATACGGCTCAGCAGATTCCACCGACCCAAGAAGAGGTACTTAATCAATACAGCCTTGCGACGAATGCGACTGTGGCGGCTGCGGTGACGGTGGTCGAGCGTGGACATCGCGGACTGGTCAACCCCCAAAGTCCAAAGGAGACGGTGAAAGCGGTGAAGGATGATATGGATGGGGATGCGAAGGAAGCGGTTGAGAGGGTCATTATCGATTCGGGCTCTCGTGTCTTTATGGGAACAGCCGAGGGCGATCTTCGTGATGGCGTGGCCAAGGCCTTCAAAACCGGTGAGCTGACGGCAATCACCACGGGTCAATGGATCACCCTCTATATCGACGTCATTGAGAATACGAATGCCTCTGTTTTTGGTCTGCCAGGAGGAACCTCAATTGCGGTCACCTCGGAAGGTTTGGACCAGCTGATCGGGGAAATTCCTGATGTGTATGCCAATCTCGTCGTCGCAAGAGTTCCCCTGGACAAATTGGGTGAGTTTGAAGCGAATCCCCTCGATCCCGATGAGGATGCGGAGAAACTTCTCCGCAGGATTGCGGCCGCCAACGGTATTTCTTTGGCCGGTATGGAGGTGGTGATCTTAAACCGTCCTCGGGAAAGTGAGCGCCTCGAAACTTACAACCGGCTTCACGATCAGGAAGCGCTGACGGTGACGGTGATCGAGGACGGCACGTTCAACCATGCCGTGCAGGCGGCGATGGGGCGCAGAACGGGGAAGCTTAAAGTCTTCCTCGGCACCAGCGGCGCTCCCGAAGCGGCGATGAATCTGGCAATTACCAAGGCGTTCCATGCCGAAGGTGCAGTTGCAGGTTTCCGACTCCTCTCGAACGCGGGTCTCAAAAAGGCCAAGAATCTTCAGCCTCGATTCGCCTGGGACGCCGATGAGACTGCCCTGGTTCACCAGCGGAGCTGGGGAGACGCCCAGGAGATCTTAGCGGGTCGGAAACTTTTCACGACGGCCGACGTCCGGGGAAAAGTCGACGCAGCACTCACCTTTGTTACCCGAAACGAAATCTTCAATCTTCCAGGGATTCACAAGGTGAATAAAGAGGTCTACCAAGCGGCCACGTTGCGGATTCACGAGACCGGGGAAGGGCCCGCCCGTTGGATCGAGCACCGGCTGATTCGCATCTCGGGGGACGAAGTCGTCATTGGGTCGATTCCGGCCTCGATGACCGCCCTCCCCGGCATTGCTTCAAAAATGGTCAGCCCCACCGGCGGAATTCTCGCTGCGGATGAGAGCACGGGTACGGCCGGTAAACGATTGGAATCCGTAGGCCTTTCGAACACCCCGGACAATCGCCAACGCATGAGGAGGATGCTTCTTGGTACTCCCGGATTGGAAGAGGCCGGGGTCGATTCGATCATTCTCTTTGATGATACGTTTGACAATACCTCCGAAGACGGCCGCAACCTGGTCGAGACCCTTCGCCAAAGAGGCATTTCGGTCGGAATCAAAACGGATCGGGGCCTGATCAAAGATCCGAAAAGTGAAGGGGAGATGATCCCTGATCCTAAAGGCCTTGAGCAACTCCCGGGACTTCTCGCGGCCTTTAGCGCCAAGGGTGCCGTTTTTACCAAGTGGCGCGTCACCTTTGCCATCAATCCAGCGAAAGGGTTACCCTCGGAGGAAAACATCCGCATAAACGCCCGTGTCTTGGCCGTCCAGGCGCTGAAGGCCCAGCAAGCCGGCCTGGTGCCTATTGTGGAGCCCGAAGTCCTCCTGGATGGGGCCCACACGATTGGAGAGAGTTACCAAGCCACTGTCCGTGTCCTCCAGATCGTTTTTGAAGAATTACGAAACGAGGGCGTCTATTTGCCCGGATTGGTTTTGAAAACCAGCATGGTCCTCTCCGGTAAAGAGGCCGAGGACCGGGCCAATCCCGAAGAAGTCGGCTTTCAAACCTTAAAGGCCCTCCTTCAAACGGTGCCGGCTGAAGTGCCTGCCGTTGTGTTTCTATCGGGCGGCCAGAAAGACAGTGAAGCCAATAAAAATCTAAACGCCATCACTTTGGCAAGCCAGACTCGATTCATTGAAGCACGGGAAGAAGTGGCCGCTGAACTTGAAGCCGGAGGAAACACCCCCGCGGCTCAAAGACTCCGTCAGCTTACCGGAGTCCCTTGGGAAGTTTCCTACTCTTTTGGACGCGGCCTTCAAGAAGGCGCTTTGAAAGCTTGGGCCGGCAAGGATGAAAACATTCAGGCCGGCAGAGCCGCAGCCCTTGAATCCGCCAAGGCCACTCAAGCGGCACGATTGGGGGTGTTGAATCGTTCCGAAGTGCGGCTGGCGGCGAAGGAGTTGAGTCCGGCACTGCGGTCGGAGATTCGGGAGACGGTGGGAGCGGTTCTCAATTTGGTTCAAGAGAATCCGAGTCTCGGCCGGCGGGTTGCGGCGGCTCAGGCCTTCTCACCCCTGAACGGACTCGTTGTGGATCCGGATCTTTTCCTGAAGGAGGGCTACCTTGTTTTTGGGGTGGCCCTGCGTAGTTTTTCAGGAAATGCTCCGATCGTAGTTCCGACCAATAATCCTGCCGCTATCGCAGTTTTGGATCAGGTTAATGCCGGGCTGAGAGATCGAGGCGAGCTTCCCTTTGAAGTCGTGCCGACGGTCGATCAAGCAGTCAGCCATCTGAAGGCCCAGAAGGTAAAGGAGCTTCAGGCCTTTGTCGGAGTGAGCGGATCGAGATTTGCAGATAAA
>CAYJTI010000063.1:0-5605 GCA_964373135.1 uncultured bacterium
CCCCCATTCCCGTCAAATGCGAAACCAGGCGCGACGTCTTCGTAATCTCCTCGGTCTTGATATCCGTGTAACAATCCATGAAGTCCTGGCGCGTGTCGATGGCCATCACAATCTCTTCCATGGACGCATTCCCGGCCCGCTCGCCGATTCCATTCACCGTGCACTCGACCTGATTCGCGCCGGCCGAAACGGCGGCGAGCGAGTTGGCGGTCGCCAAGCCGAGGTCGTTGTGGCAGTGGACCGAAAGCGTCACTTTTTTCCCGAGGACCGGAATCTTTTTAATCAAATGGGTAATCAAATCCCCAAACTCCTCGGGAATCGCGTAGCCCACCGTGTCCGGAATATTCACCACCGTCGCCCCGGCCTCGACCGCCGCCTCGACCGCCTCCACGAGGAAATCGCGCTCGGTCCGCGCCGCATCTTCCGGGGAAAATTCAATGTCCCGAAAATCGCCTCTTGCCGACCGAATACAGCGGACGGCCAGCTCAATAATCTCTTCCTTCTCTTTATGGAGCTTGTATTCCCGGTGAATCTGAGACGTCGCCAGAAAGACATGAAGCCGCTTCTTCTTGGCGCGCGCGAGCGCCTTCCGGCAGGCGTCGATATCCTTGGGGACGGTCCGCGCCAGGCCGCAAATCACCGGCCTCGAAACCGCTTCGGAAATCAGTTGAACGGCCTTCATCTCGCCCGGCGAAGAGACGGGAAACCCCGCTTCAATCACGTCGACATTGAGCCGCTCAAGCTGCCTGGCGATCTTCACCTTTTCATCGGGCGTGAGTGAGGCGCCGGGAGACTGCTCCCCGTCGCGAAGCGTCGTGTCAAATATGTTGATTTTTCTCTTGCTCATAAAAACCAAATATCAAAATGCAAAGATCAAAAACACAACCCAAAAATCAAAAATAGAAGCTACTTCCTGCCGCGAAGCGTCAGCAGGCTCGAGGCAAATAGGTTGGCGATCTCTGTCACTTCATCCAACAGGGAACGCGTGACAGGCACGCTGCCCTTTTCAGCTCCAATGAGTGATTAAAGGAATGGGTGAAGTCATTCTTTGAGCCGGCCGCCCGGGCTTCAAAATAGTTCGCTCCAATACTCGTCCCGCTCCGAAGCAACTGGTCTCCGATGATGCGGCAAGTCCGATCGTTCGGCAAGCCATCGATAAACAGGATAAGATCAAGGATAAAACGCTTCAAGCGCCGGCTCAATTCATCCTTAAGGCTTTGTCCCTCAGTTTTTAATTTTTGCTCTGTCATTTTGATATTTGATATTTGATTTTTGATTTCCCTGAATCCATCGCATCATCCGACGGAGTTCGGCGCCGACCTTCTCAATCAAATGCTGGTCGCACGCCTCCCGCTCCTGATTAAAGCGGGGCCGGCCCAACTTGTTTTCCTCCATCCACTCCTTCGCAAATTTCCCCGACCGGATCTCCTCCAGAATCCTCTTCATTTCTTTGCGGCTAGACTCTGTAATGATTCTCTTTCCTCGGGTGTAATCCCCGTATTCCGCCGTGTCGGAGACCCGCCGGTGCATCCCGCTGATGCCCGAAATGAAAATTGCATCCACAATGAGTTTCACTTCGTGGAGACATTCAAAATAAGCCATTTCCGGCTGGTAGCCCGCTTCGACCAGGGTCTCGAATCCCGACCGAATCAACTCGCTCAACCCGCCGCAGAGGACCACCTGCTCCCCAAAGAGGTCAGTCTCGGTCTCCTCCCGAAATGTCGTCTCAATCACACCGGCGCGGATCCCGCCGATTGCCTTCGCATGAGCGAGGGCCCGTTCAAGCGCCTGACCGGAAGCATTCTGATGGACCGCCACCAGACACGGCACCCCGCCCCCCTCCTGAAACTGGGAGCGGACGAGTGAGCCCGGACCTTTTGGCGCCACCATGTAGACATCAATCTCCTTCGGCGGCTTGATGTAACCAAAATGAATATTGAAACCGTGTGAAAAAAGAAGCGCCTTCCCCGGTTTCAGGAAAGGTTTGACACTTTTTTCATAAATCTCCGCCTGCAGATGGTCCTGCGCCAGGAGCTGAATCACATCGCCCGCCTCCGCCGCCTCTTCCGCCGTGACCGGCTCAAAGCCATCTTCCCGGGCCAGGTCATAATTCCTCCCGCCCTTTCGCTGGGCGATGAGGACCTCGACCCCCGAATCCCGGAGATTCAATCCCTGTCCCCGGCCCTGAATCCCATAGCCGATGAGGGCCACCTTTTTTCCTTTGAGGTGTTTGAGGTCAGCGTCCGTGTCGTAATAAATCTTCGCCGGCATTTATTTCTCCGTCACCGATTCGGTCTTGGCTTCGGAAGCCTCCTTCTTCATATTCAATTCTGACTTTCTCGCCAGGGCGATGGTCCCGGTCCGGACCACCTCCTTGATGCCAAAGGGGCGCATCAATTCGAGCATGGCGTCGATCTTCTCTTCGTTCCCCGTCACCTCCACGGTGAGCGAACGGGGGTTCACATCGACCACCTTCGCCCGAAACGTATTCACAATCTGAAGGATCTCCGAACGTGAGGCGGCAGAGGTGTGAACTTTAATCAACACAAGTTCCCGGGTGATTTTCTCCTCGCTCGTCAGGTCCAGCACCTTGATGACGTCAATCAGCTTATTGAGCTGTTTCGTAATCTGTTCAATCGTCCGGTCGTCGCCGTGGGCCATGATGGTCATCCGTGAAACGGTCGGGTCCTCCGTCTCCCCCACGGCCAGGCTGTCAATATTGAAACCCCGTGCCGAAAAAAGACCGGCCACGTGCGCCAGCACCCCGAAATGATTCTCCACCAACACTGAAATTGTATGTTTCATCTTTCCACCATTTTTGACTTTTGCATTTTGATTTTTGATTTTTCTACGCCATATCCATCACTTGGTCCAGGGCGTGCCCGGCCGGGACCATCGGATAGACGTTGTCTTCCTTCGCCACGCAGGCGTGAATCACAACCGGCCTGTCCGTCTCCAGCGCCTTCTTGAGGGCCGGCACCACTTGCTCTTTTTCCTCCACCCGGAGGCCCAGGGCGCCGAAGCCTTCGGCCACCTTGCCGAAGTCGGGGTTGGAAGGCCCCAATTCCGAACCGGAATAACGCCGGCTGTAAAAAAGCTCCTGCCACTGGCGAACCATCCCATGATGGGCGTTATCCATAATCACCACCTTGACCGGCACCTTGTAATAAACCGCGGTGGCAAGCTCGCACATCGTCATCTGAAAGGAGCCGTCGCCATCAATACAGAAAACCGTCTCCTTCGGCCGTCCGAGTTTCGCGCCAATCGCCGCCGGAAATCCGTAACCCATCGTCCCGAGCCCTCCGGAAGTAATCATCGTTCGAGGTTTCCGGAACCCGTACCACTGCGCCGTCCACATCTGATGCTGGCCCACCCCCGTCGTGATGACCGCATCGTGATTCGTCAACTCCCCAATTTTGTCAATGATGTATTGCTGGCGAAGCGCCTTGCCCGACTGGTCATACTTGAGCGGGTGCTGCTTCTTCCACTCGTCAATCTGCTGGTGCCACTCCCCAAGCTCGAGACGGTCAACGAGCTGGGTGAGTCCCCGCAGGATCTGTCTCACATCCCCCACAATGGGGCAGTGGACCGGAATCGTCTTTGAAATGGACGAGGGGTCAATATCAATGTGGATAATCTTAGCCTTCGGCGCAAAAAGGTCGACCTTTCCGGTCACCCGGTCGTCAAAGCGCGCCCCGACCGCAATCAGTAGATCCGAATTCTGAACTGAGTAATTGGCGTAATGCGTCCCATGCATCCCAAGCATCTGAAGGCTCAGGTCGTCATTCTCCGGAAAGGAGCCGAGTCCGTGGACGGTCGTCGTCACGGGGATGCCCGTTTTCCGCGACAACTCGGTCAGTTCCGCCGCCGCCCCGGAACCGATGCAACCGCCACCCACATAAAGGACCGGCCGCTTGGCCTGGCTGATTAATTCGGCGGCCCGCTTAATCTGCTTGGGATGCCCTTCGACCGTCGGCTTGTAACCCCGGATGTTCGCAGCCTTCGGATAAACAAATTCCGTTTTGGCCCGGCTGACATCCACCGGAAAATCGATTAAGACGGGACCCGGACGACCGGTCGAGGCGATATAAAAAGCCTCTTTCACAACCCGCGCCAGCTCCCGCACATCTTTCACGAGATAATTGTGTTTCGTAACGGGACGAGTAATCCCCACCGTATCCGCTTCTTGAAAGGCGTCGCTTCCAATCACGGTCGTCGCGACCTGCCCGGTAATGCAAACGATCGGGACCGAATCCATATAGGCCGTGGCGATTCCCGTGACCAAGTTGGTCGCTCCCGGGCCGGAGGTGACCATACAAACTCCCGGTCTTCCGGTGGCCCGCGCGAACCCGTCCGCCATATGGGCCGCCCCCTGTTCGTGACGGACCAAAATAAACTTCAGGCCCGAATCATAGAGCGCATCAAACGTCGGCAGGATGGCGCCGCCCGGCAGGCCGAAAAGGATTTCGACCCCTTCCCGTTTGAGCGACTCAATCATAATTTTTGCCCCGGTCAGTTCCATCGCCTACTCCTCAAAAAGATTTCGCCTCATTTCCTTCACGAGCTTTGTCAATCCCCTGCCCGGTTCCTCCGACTCCTCCGATTCAGAATTTTGAAGAAACCAGCGGAGAATACTCTCCCGAACTCCCGACAATTCTTGACCGGCCTTCAAGGGTTCGAAGGTGATTCGACACCCTACGGCCTCAAGCTGCCGAGATTTACTCTCCACCTTCGAAAATTCCTCCCCCTGGGGGTCGAGCGCCAGATAAAATGAAATCCTTCTCGTCTCAGAAACCGGCGGCACCATCACGGGCTCAAGCGGTCCCGGCCACGCCGTGCCAATCAGGGCCGCTCCTGAAAATTCATTCGGGTAATTGAGACCGAGATACGCCGCGTAATGGGCCCCGGAACCCAGGCCGACCAGAAGAACGCGGGAGGGATTCACGCGATACCTCTCCGTCATCTCCCGTTTGACCTGAAGAAACCATCGGTCGGCTGCCTCCGGCTTTTCTCCCCGGTCATTAAAGAGGTTCGAGGCGGCCAGCACGAGGAATCCGTTCTTCTTCGCCCATTCCACCCAAGGCTCAATCACCTCTTTCGGATCTTCCCCTCTTCCGCCGAGAAGGAGGAGGAGGGGCCACGACTTCTCGGGCGCGTAGTCGGCCGGGACAAAAAGGTAACACGGGTGCTTTTCTTCCAGCAGAAAAAGCCCCGTCGGGGGCTCTCCGATAAACTCGGCGCGCGTCTCACGCGCCGGGGAGCCAGCGAGCCCGAAGAAGAAAATAAGACAAAAAGAGACGAGCCCTTTCTGTCCTAATGGAATGAATTTTCTCATTTAGAAAATGGTGTAAGTCCCTGAAAAAAGAGAGGTTATTATAACACAGCGAAATGTGAAGTCAAAAAGGGGTTGGATGAGGGCGTTGGGGAAGGTGTTCCAAACGACCTAAGGGATTGAAACTGGATTACTTAGCGACTTTGAGGGCTTCCAGTTTTTGGGTCAGCTGGCGGACCCGCTCCGTAATTTCCGGCCAGTTGTGGGCCCGAATGAGGGCCTTGTCAAAGACGGCATCCGTCACGGTCACAGCACAGCTGTATTTCAGGTAAT
>CAYJTI010000063.1:5615-7954 GCA_964373135.1 uncultured bacterium
GATCTAGAATTTCTCCCGACGCCATTAATTTGACGAAAGGAAGGGGGCCTTTCAGAGACTTGAGGTAGGGCGGTCCCCCGTAGAACTCAACGGGATGGACTTTGATGAGGTCGACTCCGAGCTGCCAGGCGTTCACCACCTCGGTCGGCGTCACGGCCCCCTGAATGAGGAAGGTGTTGTTATTCTTCCCGACGCTGATGACCTCACGGTCGGCATAATGGCTCGTGAGAAACCGGGCCCCCGCATTAATCGCCCGCTGGGCCATTTCTCCATCGGTCACGGTTCCCGCCCCCACCACCCATCCTTCCTGCTTGCTCCAGCTCTCGATGAGCCGAGTCGCCTGCGGACCCGTCATGGCAATCTCGCGAATCTTGATGCCAGCTTGGGTGTCCGCTTTCAGAAGCTCTTCTGCGTCTTCGCTCGAACTAGTTCGAACGACGGCAACCAGCCTGTTTTCTTCAAAGAACTTTTGGACCTCGTCCATTTCTACTTTTCTTCCCTCCCCCTCCCGTTTCGTTTCGTGCCCCGAAAAAAAATTCAATTGTGGTCATTATAGGAAACTTGAGAATTCAATGTCAATCCTTATGCGGATCTAAGCCGATACGGATTCCTTTTCGAGCGCTCGAATTCGATCTCGGAGCCGCGCCGCCAATTCAAAATCGAGAGAGCGCGCCGCGAGTTCCATCCGCCGCTTGAGCTCGGCCAGATAAGATTTGAGGTCATGCTCCTCTTTCCTCTCTCCGACCACTTCAGTCACGAGCGCTTCCGCCTGCCGAATCTTTTCAATCCCCTCCAGAATTTCTTTCTGAATCGAAGTCGGCGTGATTTTGTGCGTCCGGTTGTATTCGGCCTGAATTTTCCGGCGCCTCGCGGTCTCTTCGATGGCCCGTTTCATAGAATCGGTCACTTGGTCCGCATACATGAGCACTTTTCCGTGGAGGTGCCGCGCCGCCCGTCCGGCAATTTGAATGAGCGACACCTCACTCCGCAAAAATCCTTCTTTGTCTGCATCGAGAATCGCGACCAGGGAAACCTCCGGAAGGTCGAGCCCTTCCCGGAGAAGGTTGATTCCAACGATGCAATCATATTTCTGGAGGCGGAGGTTCCGCAAAATTTCGACACGCTCAAAGGCGTCAAACTCGGAGTGAAGGTAATGGACCTTGATTCCGACCTCTTTTAAGAATCGCGACAGGTCTTCCGCCATCCGCTTCGTGAGAGTCGTGACCAGCGTCCGCTCCCTTTTCTGGGCCCGCGCCTTGATTTGGGCGATGAGGTCATCAATCTGGCCTTCGCTCGGCCTCACTTCAATCTCCGGGTCCGTGAGCCCCGTCGGCCGAATGATTTGTTCAACGACCTTCTGGGCCCGCTGCATTTCGTATTCCGCCGGGGTCGCCGAGACATAGAGGGTCTCGCCAATCATCCGGTCAAATTCTTCAAACCGAAGCGGGCGGTTGTCGAGGGCGGAAGGGAGCCGAAAGCCATGTTCCACGAGGACTTTTTTTCGTGAAATGTCGCCATGGTACATTCCCCGGAGTTGAGGAATCGTCTGATGGGACTCGTCAATCAAGGTGAGAAAACCTTTCGGGAAATAATCGAGGAGGCAGTAAGGTCTTGAGCCGGGAGCTCTTCCTGAAAGGTGACGGGAATAATTCTCGATGCCAGAGCAGTAGCCGACTTCACGAAGCATCTCAAGATCGTAACGGGTTCGCGATTCAAGCCGCTTCGATTCCAGGTCTTTCCCCTGCGAGACGAGCTCCTTCACGCGCCAGACAAGTTCTTGTTCGATGCCCTGAATCGCCCGCTCGAGACGGTCGGTGGGTGTGACGAAATGTTTCGCCGGATAAATCGCGAGTTTCTCGAGTTCGCGGACCGGGCGAAAATGAACGGGGTCGAGGAGGGTGACGGACTGAATCCGCTCCTCTTCAATCTCGATTCGATGCGGATTCTCGCCGTAGGAGGGAAAAAGGTCGACCCGCCCGCCCCGGACCCGAAACGTCCCCCGCTTGAGCTCTCCCTCAATCCGCTCATATTGAATTCCGACGAGTGAGGAAAGGAACGGGTCACGGTCGAGGGATTGGCCTTTTTCGATTTGAACGACCATCCCCTGCCAATCCTCGGGCGAACCTAATCCATAGATGCAGGAGACGCTTGAGACGACGATGGTGTCTTCGCGCGAAAGGATGGAGCTCGTGGCCCGGAGGCGGAGGCGGTCCAGGTCGTCATTGATGGAGGCGTCCTTTTCGATGTAGGTGTCGGTCTGGGGGATGTAGGCCTCGGGCTGGTAGTAATCGTAGTAGGAGACGAAGTACTCGACGGCGTTCTCGGGCAGGAACTCCTTG
>CAYJTI010000064.1:0-773 GCA_964373135.1 uncultured bacterium
TCCGGTCCCGGCTCGCATCGTTCATCACGAGAATCTCATAACGGTCCGTGATTGACCGGAGCACCTCAAGAGACCTCAAAATGACTTCCTCGATATTCCCCTCTTCGTTGTAAGCCGGAATGACGACCGACAGGCTCGCCGTCCTGCTTCGTTCAACCATAAACAATTCCGCTGCTCCTCAACTGGGCGTGAGCCTCCGTGAAGTATTCCTCGACCGGCCCTTGCGCTCGCATCCATTCGGCAAAAAATTTCAGCCCTTCCGATAAAGGCGTGGCCGCTTCGAAGCCGATTTGCCGAAGCTTACCGGGGTCCAGGACGATGTGGCGAACGTCCCCCAGGCGAAATTCACCCGGAATCTTCGGTTCAATCCGCTTCCCAAAAATGCGCGCCAGTTCCCGGGCGAGGGCCCGGAGGGTGGTCGCCCGTCCCGTCCCGACATTAAAAATCGGGTGGCCGGCCTTTTGGTTCTCCATGACAAAGAGGCTGGCCTCTGCGACGTCTTTGACGTAAACGAAATCCCGCGTTTGCTCACCATCTTCATAAACGACCGGCGCAAGGTCATTCAAAATCTGCGTGGAAAAAATCGAAACCACGCCCGTGTAGGGGTTAAAAATAGACTGACGGGGGCCGTAGGTGACCCCATACCTCAGGGCGGCCACGGGAATCCCCATCTCGTTTCCACAAGCGAGGGCGAGCCTCTCTTCAAACTCCTTCGACAGGGCATAAGGGGTTTCGGCGCCTCGAGGTTTCGCTTCGGGTGTGAGCGAAGCCTG
>CAYJTI010000064.1:783-7882 GCA_964373135.1 uncultured bacterium
GAGAAGGCGGGCGTGGCCCCGGAAAAATCGCCCCGTCCCTTCGACAATGATACGCCCCCTCTCCATAGACCGCCTGGCTTGAGGCGACCACAACCTTCTCAATGGAATGTGGCCCGCTCGCGATTTCCTGAAACAAACGAGCCGTTCCGAGGGTGTTGACATCAAAATACTTGGTCGATTCCGGGGTGAAGCCGCCGAACGCCGCCAGGTGAAAGACAAACCGAACCCCTTCGAGCGAATGCCTGAGATCCGATTCGTTTCTGACATCGCCCGGGATGAATTCCGCCTCCGGATTCAACCACGGCGGTTTTCCCCGGAGGTGGGTCGGCGGTTCCAGATTATCAAGAATTGTGACTTCATAACCTCGGGCCAAAAGAAGGTCCGCAAGGTGCGAGCCGATGAAGCCGGCACCGCCTGTCACTAACGCTTTCCCTTTGGCGCTCATCTTCAATAAACCGAAAACCCACCGTCCGGGTGCTCGGCCTCAATTCGGATTCGATACTCCCCGGCCTGAATTCCGGGGGAAGGGGAAAGGTCGTCCTCGCGCCACCTCCGCCCATCATAATACGAACTACGAACTCCGCCGTTTGAAAGAGGTGTGGCGCCATTTAACCGGAAGTCACCGTCATAGCCATACTTCACGATGGAGGTTTCGGCAGGGGAACGCTGAAAAAGCGGGCCCTCAAAGATACCGGGTGAAGGAGAAGGATAATCCCCGTAAATCACCCACGGCCCTCCGAGCTCTCTAGTACCCGGTTCGATAAATTCGTACCCTGTTTTGGCCCCCTCACCCTCCCCTCTCCCCCTTGGGGGGAGAGGATTAAGGGTGAGGGGGAAACCGGTCGCGAATTTGTCGAACGCGGTACTAGCAACGCTCGAGATTTCGACCAAGTTGTAGCCTCCCTCTTTAAGGACGCCGGGAGGAAGCGCGGCCGTGTGCCACTGCCGCATTTCATGGGGATTCTTATTTTCAAAACCAAGCGTCACCGAATATCCCCCAAGGGGAAACGAAGGGCTTTCGTCACGGAGCCCTTTGAAAGATTCAATCCTTTGACCGTTCACCCGAATTTCCCATGCCTCCCCCTTTTTTGGGAGAGAGAGGTCGATTCGCAAATTCGCCCTTCGAACTCCGTTAAGCCCTCCGGGGGGAATGAAAATCTCCTGGCGCAGAATCTGAGCCGGCATCATTGGGGCTTTCCACGCTCGCCCTCCCTCAACGCCTGAAGCGTAAAGCTCAAAGGGAATCAAGATGAGAAGCGCCGTCACCGTCAGACTCACCCCCAGCGGTTTCGGAGGGATGAAAATTCGAAGCCAATACCAGGCGGCGCCAAAGAAGCCCGCCAGGATGGCTGACTGAACCATCTGAGTCAAAAGATAGACCTGTTGGACGCTCAGCAAACTTTTCAGCGAAAAAAGAAAACCCACCCGGGTCAAATAAAAGATCGTGCCGCCCATTACCGTGCCGGCCACAAAAACCGCGCTTTCCCTCTTTCGGGCAAGCCAAACTCTGCGATGGGCCCAAACCCGATGGATGAACAAACTCGCAAAGAGAGTAAGGATGGGAATAAAAATCAAACCGTATCGCGTCTCAATATGGGTCAGGCTGTGGAACAGGGTGCCGTAAATCGGGCCTGCCAACAAAAGCGAAACCGCCATCGGCCGCTCGAAAAACCAAAGCAGCGCTCCCATCAGCGAGGCCACAATGAGCATTCGGTGGCCGACGCGAAGAAAGTCGGAAGGGAAAGGGACCGCTCCCCAAGGCCGGTCATGCGGCTGCCACCAGAGGAGGCGGAATTTATGGGTCGCAAGCGCCAGAAAGGCTGCGGGATGCCTGAAAATGCGCCGGAAGGAGGCCTTCATCAATTGAGAATCCGGGGGTCCCACCCGGCTTTCTTCGCCTTCCGGCACCTCAATTCCCTCCCGCCGGTAAAGGTCGCGGGCTTCGGGAAGGGTCTCCTCAACCAGAAAAAGATCTGGCTTCCAGCCGTGAAAATCGGGAATCACGGTGGGAAACATTGCCTGTCCACCGGCCTGAAGGACAATCGGTCCAAAGCGGCCCGTCTGGGAGCTCATGACCCCCATCCACACCAGACAGGGGAGCAAAAACGAGAATCCGAAAATAACTAGTCCCCTGTTTGATAAATTCGTACCCAGTTTCAACCCCCTCACCCTTCCCTCTCCCCCAGAGGGGGAGATCGACCCGGAATTCGTCAAACGCCTTACTAGAGATTTCCACCAAACCGGTTTCCACCCCCGTGTCACCGAAACCACGCAGAAGACTCCGGCCAGCACGACGGGAAAATAAATCAGACTCGAACGAGTCAGAACCAGAAGCGAGAGGGTCCCGCCCGCTGCCACAAACCGCCAGGCCGAATTCAATTTCTCGGACCGGAAAATCAGAAAGTAAAAAAGAGAGAACAAAAAGATGGTAACGGACTCTTGCTGGAGGCGGGCCGTGATAAAGGTGAGGGGCGGATAAATTCCCATCAAGGCCGCGGACAAAAGCCCTACGGACGGCTGTCCCAAGGTTTTCCCGACCGCATAGACAAAACCTCCTGCCAAACTCACGAGAAGCGCCTGCACCACAAAAATGGCGTGGGGACTCGTTCCGGTGACCCACCACACCAAAGCGATTAAGAGAGGATAAACCGGCCCTCGCTTAAACATTCCCCAGGGAATCTCAAGACCGTATTTTTCCAAATTCCCTCGGCCCTGAAACAGATTCCCGTCAAAAAATTCCCGGGCCAGGGAGTCCCCCTGCCTGAAATATTCCAATACCTGCCGGCCGGTCTCGTCGTAATAACCATCGTCCCCCACCGGATTCGGGAGGGGAACCGGGAAAAGGACGAGAAACAGGAGCCGAACCGCGAATGAAATTAGAACAATCCAAAGGATGGCAGGAAGGCGGGGCCTCACTTTTTCAGTCCGAGCGTCACGTAAGGAACGGGCTTAAAATAATTCCACCAGTCGATCCACGGCTTTTGTTTCGTGTAGCCCGTCTTGGAATCGGGATAGATTTTTGTAATCGGGACTTCAACCACCCGGTATCCCAGCCGAATCGCCTGCAGAAAAAGGTACGTTTCGAGCGGGTATCCCTCCAGCCACTCTTGCCAGAGATTAATCCGGGAGTCTTCCAAAACTTTTCTTCGAATCGCGCGGAAACCATTGGTGGCATCGGTGAGCCTCCGACCCACCGAAAGTGAAAAGAGAAAGGTGAAAACAGGAATTCCCCAGACCCGATGAAACGGCATATTTTTCCAGCTCCCGCCTTCAAGGTAGCGGGAGCCCTGGACAAAATCCGCACGGTCTTCCTGGACCGGGGCGCAGAGACGGGGAATTTCCTGGGGATTGTCTTTTCCGTTGGTGGCAAAGGTGACGAAGAGGCCGTAACCCTTTTTCAGTCCGTATTCGATTCCCGTCCGAATCGCGGTGCCAGGCCCGGAGCGTCGTTTCAGGGAAAGGACCGTTGCCCCGGCATCGCGCACCTTCTTGGGGCCGTCGTCTGTTGAGGCGTCGTCCACGACGACGACCTCGTCCACAAGCCCGGGAAGGAATTTCTTGACGACCTCGCACGCCCGGTCGCCTTCATTGAACATCGGACCGATGGCGATTATTTTCATGCGCCTTCCTGAACTTCGACGGGCTCTCCATTCCTTTCGATCGATTTCTCAATGGCGCACATGGTTCGAACCACCTCCAGGCCGTTTCGTCCGTCCGCCAACGGTCTGTTTCCGGTCGCAATGGAATCCAAAAATTCTAAGCAGACGTTCCGGAGCGGCTCCTCGGGCTCAATCTTTGGGCTGACGATGTCGCCGTCCCGAAGCAAGAGCTGAAATTCTCCGAAGGTCGAGTAAGGCTTATCCAAACTGACGCCCTTTTCAAAAATCCGGATTCGCTCGAGGGGATTCAGGTCGTCAAAGAGAATGCGCGCCTTACTGCCGATGACGGCCACCTGCCTGAGCTTATTGGAGTCGACCCAGCTGATATGAATATTGCCGAGGACGTTATGGTCGTAAAAGAGATTCAAGAAGGCCACGTCATGGAGCTTTTCATTTAAATGAGAACTCCCGACGGCGGAAACTCGGTGGGGGCCCTTTCCCAGAAGATAGGAGAAGATGGAAATATCGTGAGGGGCCAGGTCCCAGACAGCGCTCACATCGTTTTTAATGAGACCCAGATGGGTGCGGGCTGACTGGAGATAGTAAATCTTTCCCAGAATTCCTCGGTCCACACACTCCTTCATCTTTCGGACGGCCGGATTGTAAAGGAAGGTGTGCCCCACCATTAAGACTCGTTTCCGAGCGGCCGATAACTCGACGAGTTCCTCAGCCTCCTCCACCTTCAGCGCCAGCGGTTTCTCCACCAACGTGTGCTTTCCGGCCCGTAACGCCTCCTTGACCAACGGGGCGTGGGCCGACGCCGGTGTGGCGATGATGACGGCGTCAATCTTGGAATTGCTCAGAATGCTGGAAAAATCAGCCACGGTCTGGAGGTGAGGATATTGCCGACGGACTTTTTGGAGCGCTTCCTCCTTCCGGTCACAAACCGAAACCATCTCCACTCCCTCTATCAATTGAAGGATGCGGAGGTAGTTGGGACCCCAATGACCACAACCCACGATCGCCAGTCTAACCAAGGCCTTGTCCTTTGTTTATCTCTTCACTTCCGTTTGATTCCCGGACTCATCTTGGAAACGATCTCATCCACCGTCCCGACGATTCGGGCCGGATTGCCCAAAACAACCATTCGATCCGGGACATCTTTTGTCACCACACTGCCCGCTCCGATGAGTGCCCCTTCCCCAATCACGACCCCGGGAAGAAGGGTGACATTCACGCCGACCCGCGCCCCCTTTTTGAGATGGGGCCCCTCGAGATGACGGCTCACCGGATATTTGTCATTGGCGAAAACCGTTCCGGGCGCTACGAAGACATCGTCCTCAATCACGGTGAACTGCGCCACATAGCAGTTGCTGTGGATCTTCACCCGCGATCCGAGGCGGCAGCCGTAGTCAATCACCGTATGCGTCCAAATCGAAACCGAGTCGCCGATTTGGTTCTCCTCTCGAATCACCACCTGATGGCCGGACTGAAAATCGTCCCCGATCTTCACCGCCTGATAGATGACGCTTCCGCTCCGAACCTTGGCTCCACGGCCCAACCGGACTTCTCCCACCTTCGTCAAGCGAGGGGAGGGGTATCCGAGAATCACATCCTCATCGATCTGGGCGCCCGGACCCACCTCAATTTTCACACCCGGCCACTTCTTCATCGAGAGGGGTGAATCGCCCTTTCCCGCCATTCCACGAGCCGTCGGAGTCCTTCCTCAAGCGAAACGTTCGCCCGAAAGCCGAGCCGCTCTTCAGCTTTTTTCGGCGAGCCGAAGCGCCGCGAAACCTGATTGACGGTGCGTCCCTCCCGGAATTCAGGCTCCATGCGAACCCCCCGAACCCTCAGGAGGATTTCAAGGAGCTCAAGAAGGGAAGTTTCCCTTCCTGTGCAAACATTGAAAACTTCACCGGATGCCTCCGAGAGAAGGGCCCGCCAGTTCGCCTCCACGACATCCTCGACAAAAACCCAGTCAAGCGTCTGCTGGCCATCACCAAAAATAATCGGGCGCGCTCCCTCGTCCAGCCGGTCCAGCCAGCGAATCAACACTTCAACCTCCGGCCCGAAAAGATTCATCCCCGGCCCGTAGATATTGAAATAACGCAGCGCAAGAAAATTAAGCCCGTGCGAATCCTTAAGGCACCTCAGGAGATTCTCATTTGAAATCTTGGAGACGCCGTAAAGGGTGGTATCGTGAGCGGGGTGCTGTTCGTCCAAAGGAAGCCGCAGGGGGTTTCCATAAACGATGGCGGAGGAGGCGTGGATGAGTTTCTTCACCCGATGCTCGACCGAGGCCAGCGCGACGTTGAAGGTTCCGTCGACCAAGACCTCATGGGCCAGCTTGGGCTCTTTCGCGCAACGGGTCACCCGAAGCGCCGCTTCGTGAAAGACGTAGTCACACCCCTTGACCGCCTTCCCCACTTGTTCGTTGTCCCGGATGTCCCCAAAAATAATTTCGAGGCGGGGGTTGCCCGCTTCCCGCTCCAGCAGGGCCGGGAGTTCCCTCTTTAAGTCAAAAAGCACTACTTTGCCGGCGCCCTCCCTGAGGAGCCTTTCGGCCAAGGCCGCGCCCACAAAGCCGAGTCCTCCCGTGATTAAAAAACGGCTAGCGGCGATCTGCTTCTTTTCCATTGGGTTTACCCTTAGCGATGGCGTCAATTTCTTTCTTGAGGTTGCGCACAATCCGTCCCGGGACTCCGACCACCAGCGAATAGGGCGGGATCTTCGTATTTTCCTTGACCACGGTACCTGCGCCAATCACGCAGTGGTGGCCGATGTCGGCTCCTTTGAGGATCGTCGCATTCTCACCGATGAAGACATAATCTCCAATTCGAGTCGGGGCGCGGTCGACTTGATTGTATCGGCGCTCACTCAAACAGCGCCAAACCGTCGAATGGGTCAAGAGGTGCGCCCCCGAGCTGATGTCGCAGCCTTTTCCAATCTCAAGCCCGCCTTGACCGTCGATGAGCGAGAAGGCACCAATCCAGGTCCCCTCCCCGATCTTGGGATTCCCAATAATCCAGGCGTGAGGATTGTAAGGATTCTCAGGGATGCCGTGATTGAACTCGCTTAATTGACCACTCACGTCAGCTCGCCAAAGCTTCCTTTATCGATTGAATCACATAATCTTGCTCTTCCGGAGTCATCTGCGCATAGAGAGGCAGGATTAAAGTTTCCTGGAAAGCCCTTTCGGTTTCCGGAAGACTGAGCTTCCCGAAACGACCTTGGTAAGCCGGCTCCAAGTGGATGGCCATAATCCCCCGGCGAGTTGAGATTCCCTTCCGCAGCAATGCTTCCATCATTTCGTCGCGATTCCGTTTTGCCTTGGGGAGGATGCGAAGGAGATAAGACTGGTAATTGTGCCTTGTCCCCTCCGGCTCGAAGGGAGGGACGAGTTCCGGGATTGAGGAAAATGCCTCGTTGTATCGGGTGGCCAGAAATCTTTTCTTTCTCAAGATTCCAAAGCTTTCATCATTTATTCTCAAATGAGT
>CAYJTI010000065.1:0-7880 GCA_964373135.1 uncultured bacterium
AGCCAGATGTTTCGCGAGGACCTTCTTCCCAAGGTGGGAACGGTTCACCTCCACAAAACTTCCAATCACCGCTCCGTCTCCCAAGACGGTCCCGGAACGGATCTTCGCAAACGGCCCGATCTGGCATCCCCTGCCGATCCGGACGTTCCGCTCGATGTAACTCCACGGATGAATCACCGTGTCCCGGCCTATCCGGACGCCCGGGGCAATGACGGTCTGCTCCGGTAAGACAATCGTCACCCCTTGCATTTGATGTTTCAGAATATTTTCGCGGTTCAAGATTGTTACGGCGCGGGCCAAGTCGGCCTGGGAGTTGATGCCCTGAGCTTCCTCCGGCAGCGCAACCGGGAGGGCTTCCACCCGTCCCCCCTTCTCCTCAATCAGCTGGATGGTATCGGTAAGATAATACTCTTTTTTTCGATTTTTGGGTCTGATTTTTTCGAGGGCCCGGAAAAGGGCTTTTGGTTTAAAAAGGTAGACTCCGGTGCTCACCTCATGAATCCGTCTCTCCGATTCTGTCGCGTCAAGTTCTTCACGAATGCCCACCACTCGCCCGCCCCGCCTCAGAATCCGGCCATAGCCTTGAGGGTCCACGAAAAGGCTGGAAAGGATGGTGACCGAAGCGCCTGACAGGCGGTGCGCATGAAGGAGCTGGCGAATCGTCTCTTTTCTGAGAAGAACCATATCCGCCGGCCAGATGAGAAGATCACCGTCAAATCGCCCCATTCTTCCCTTCGCCACCTGGACCGCATGCCCCGTCCCCAACGGGGGCGATTGAACGACGGGAATTACCCCGCCGTGATTGAGATGACCGAGGATTTCCTCCTTCTGCCAACCGACCACAACAAGTGGGCGCCGGATGCCCAATCCCCGAAGTGCCTCCAATGGAAAATCGATGAGGGGCCGGCCGAAGATTTCGTGAAGCACCTTGGGCCGTGCGGAAGCCATCCGGGTCCCCCGCCCTGCGGCGAGAAGGATTGCCTGAACCGACCGACTCATTCCGTCCCCTACCCCTTAATTCCGGTGAGCTTGATTCCCTCTACAAAATATCGCTGGGTGAAGATGAAGACGATGAGAACCGGCAGGATCATCATCACGGAACCCGCCATGAGGAGGGTCCAGTCGGTGTGATGGAGACTCTGGAAGTAAGCCAGACCGACCGGCAGGGTGAATTTGTTGTGGGTGTTCAACACGATGAGGGGCCACATAAAGTTGAGCCACGATCCCATAAAGGTAAACGTCGTCAAGGTGGCCAGGGCCGGCCTTGACAGGGGCAAAATGATTCGCCAAAAAATTCCAAAATAGGAGCAGCCGTCGATTTTTGCCGCATCCTCCAGATCTTTCGGGAGGGTGAGGAAAAACTGCCGGAGAAGAAAGGTCCCGTAGGCCGTAAAAATGCCGGGCAGGATGACCGCCTTGTAGGTATCAATCCAGCCGAGGAAACGGAGCAGGATGAAAACCGGAATCATGGTGACGGCCCCCGGTACCATCATCGTGGCGAGGTAAGCAAAAAAGATTTTGTCCCGCCCCGGAAACTGGAGCCGGGCAAACGCATAGGCGGCCATGGCGCTGGTCATCACCTGGCCGGCCGTCACACAAATCGAAACAAAAATGGAGTTCAGGTAAAAGCGCGCAAAAGGGACCACGCTCCATGCCTGGACGTAGTTCGCCCAGACAAATTGGCTCGGGAGCCAATCCTTCCACCAAATCCGGTCGTAGGAGAAAAGCGCCCCGGGCGGTTTGAGCGAGGTGGTCAGCATCCAAAGAAAGGGGGCCACCATCGCGAGCGCCCCGGCCGCCAGGAAAAGGTAAGCGCCGGAATGCTTGACCCAAACCTTCACCTTAGCCCGAGTCTTCAGCTCCTCGACGGATGGCGGATGGGACATTTTTTCTCTCTTCCTCGCCGCTAGTAATAAACGATTTTCCCGAACACCTTCCACTTCATTAAGGTGAACGTAAAAATGATTAAGAAAAGGACCCACGCGATCGCCGCCGCGTAGCCCATCTGATGCCACTGGAAGGCATTGTTGAAGAGGTAATAGATAATCGTTGTCGTCGACCCATTCGGCCCGCCGCCCGTCATGATAAAAGCGGGGTCAAATCCCGCCTGAAATCCCCCAATGATCGACATCGTCGCGATGAAAAAAGTGGTGGGCGAAATCTGCGGCCAGGTGACACTCCAGAATTTCTGCCACGAATTCGCCCCGTCCATCTCGGCCGCCTCGTAAAGTTCTCGGGGGACCCCCTGCAGTGCGGCCAGGTAAAGAATCATGTTGTAGCCGCCGACGGTCTGCCACACGCTCATGATAATCAAGGCCGGCTTGGCCCACGCCTCCTCTGTGAGCCAGTTGGGTCCCTTGAGCGGGAGGTAAAAAATCTCTCCGAGCTTTGCAATGGTCAGGTTGAAAAGCCCGAAGTCCGCATTGTAAAGAAGCCGCCAGAGCATGTAGATCGCGACTCCCGAACAGATCGTCGGAAGGAAGTAGACACTCCGGAAGAAGACAATCCCCTTGAGCTTTTGATTCAAGGCGAGGGCCAGCATCAGGGAACCGGCCATGCTGATGGGGATAGCCCCCATGAGATAAATCGTGTTCCAACAAAATTTCCAGAAAAAGGGGTCCTGAAAGAGGCGGAGGTAATTGTCGAGCCCGACCCATTCGGGCGGGGAGAAAAGGTCCCAGCTCACGAAACTCAGTCCCATCGAGGCGAGGACCGGGAGCGAGGTGAAAACAAGAAAGCCGATGAAGTTTGGCGCAAGGAAGGCAAGGGCGGCCAGCGCCTCGGCCGTTGTGCTTTTCCGTGAAGGTTTTTCAGCGGTCCCCGATTTCATCGCCAGTGGTAAAGCTCACGGAACGTGTGAACCAAGATGACGAATCCCCAGCGGACGGGATGCATCTTTCTCACCCCGCCGATTCGCTTCGGCTCGCTTGCCGGAATCTCCCCAATACGGAGCTTTCGTTTGAGCGCCCGTATCGACATCAAGTGTTCGGCTCCCATCCCGTCAATCCCCACCCAATTCTCTGAAAAGTATCCTTCTTCTTTGTCAAGATCGAGGGACTGAAACAGCTCCTTTTTCCAAGCCCGGAAGATCCCCATGAGGTCCGTGAATCGCCCTCCATACAAGACATTGAACAGAGTCGTAAACATCCAGTTTCCGAATCCGGTCAAAAGGTCGTCGTCCTCACTCGTGGCCCCGTCGGCATATCGAGAAGCAATCACCAGATCGTAGCCTTCCTTCATCTTCTCAATGAGCTGGGGAATTGCCTCCGGAATACAGTTTCCGTCCGGGCTGAAGGTAATCACGACGTCCCCCCGAATGTGAGGAAGCGCCTCGGTATAGGCCCGGCGAATCCCTTTCGCCTTTTGCTCGAGGACCTCACAGCCCTCGCCTTTCGCATAATCCGCCGTCCCGTCGGTCGAACCCCCATCGACCACCAGGACCTGGTCGCACCATTCCCTTCGGATTCGAGGCAGGACGGCCCTCATCCCGTCAATCTCATTTAAGGTGGGAATCAGAAGGGTGACTTTCAATTTCTCAATTTAAGTTTGGCAGTTTTTCCCCCTCCCCTTTGGTGAGAGAGGGTCATTTTTGATTTACCCTCTCCCTTTTGGAGAGGGTTAGGGTGAAGGGAGATCGAGCATCGACCCCCTCATCCTTCCCTTCTCCCCCCAAGGGGGGAGAAGGGAAGATATGAAAAAGTGCCGAACTCAAATTTCTCAAAAAGTTGAAGGCGACGATTAGAAGGGACCCCTGAAACGCTGCTCGTAAGTGTAAAAAGACTCTTGACTCAGATTCGTTTCCTCAAGATCCAAAAGTTTTTCCGTGAGCCGAATGATCTCTTTTGCCCCGGGGTAGAACTGGCTCTCAAGCGGCCGGGTCATCGGGCAGGGGGCGTGGGCGTAACCGATTCTTTCAACGGGTTTCCTCAGTCGGTCAAAGCAATGATGGCTGAGGGTGGCGGCGAGTTCCGCACTGAAACCTGAGAAGACCCAATCGTGGTCGGCCACGATGCAATGACCCGTTTTATTGACGGACTCAACCATCGCCTCTTCTCCGAGAGGCGCCGCCGTGCGGACGTCAATGACCTCCGCCTCAATTCCCCGCTTGGCCAAAACCTCGGCCGCCTTCAAGGCTTCCACCGTCATCCAGGAGACAGAGACAAAGGTAATGTCCTTTCCCGTGCGCCGGATAGCCGGCTCGCCCAGAGGTTCAATCGCCTCGTCATCGACCTCGCCCGAGATGTCATAAAGCCAGCGGTGCTCCAGGAAAATGACCGGGTTGTCATCACGGATTGACGAACGGAGGAGGCTGTAAGCATCCTGAGGCGTGGTCGGCAGGACGACCTTGAGGCCCGGGAAGTGGGCATAAAGAGAGTGAAGCGATTTGCTGTGCTGGGCGGACTGACCCCAGCCTCGCCCAATCATCGCCCGAATCACGAGCGGGACCCGGAGGCGGCCGCCGCTCATGTAGGTCAGGTTGGAAACCATATTGGCAATCTGATTCATCCCGAGGAGAACAAAATCCGCCCGGATGTGGACATGCACCGGCCTCAGTCCCGACAAAGCGGCGCCGAGCGCCACACCGGTCATCGCCTCCTCCGAGAGAGGGGTTCCAAAACATCGCCGCTTCCCAAATTTCTCAACGAGACCCACGGTGCTCCCGTAAATTCTTTTATGGTCCGGCACGTCGAGACCAAAAACAAAGACGGAGGAATCGCTCTCCATCTCCCTCGCCAAGGCCTGGTTCAATGCCTGCCGAAAAGTAATCGTCTGTTTCACGGCTGATAAACGTCCGTATGCAGTTCCCCCGCCTCCGGATAAGGGGCCTCCCGGGCCGCGTTGACGCTCTGCTCAATTTTTTCAATGACCGCCGCTTTCACGGCGCCGAGATCCTCCCGGGAAAAACCATTGGCCAGCAGATCTTTTTCAAAATTGAGAAGAGGGTCGAGCCGCTCCAGCTCTTCGGGCGAAGGCTTCCGACGGTAGCCCGCCTGGAAATCCTCCGAGGGTCCCACATGCTCGAGGAACCGGAAATATTTGAGATGGAGGAAAGCTGGACGGGGCTCGGCTTCCATCTGGCGAAGCATTTTTTGTGTCAGGGAAACAACATTTTGCACCCGAAATGCCTCGCCGCTGGCCGTGTAGCATTCGAAACCTCTGACCGCCTCGTCAATCGAGCGGAATCCCTCCCGTTCCTCCTTGAAGGTATGAATGGCAAGCTCGTTATCTTCACAGACGAAAAAAATCTTGAGGCGGTGAAGGCAGGCAAAGTTGAGACTTTCCCAAAAAACTCCTTCCTCAAGCGCCCCGTCTCCAAAAAAGACAGCCGTATAGTCTCCGCTCCCTCGATAAGAATTCGCAAACGCCGCTCCGACCGCAACCGGAATCGGTGTCCCCACGATGGCCGAGGTCACCAGGAGCCCTCTCTCCGGCGCCGAGATATGCATTCCGCCCGATTTTCCTTTTGAGGGGGCGGTCGCCTTTCCATAGAGTTCGGCAAAAAAGGCATCTGTGTCTTCGGTCAGCGCAAGAAAAAGAACGTGGTTCCGGTAAGTGCCGAAAGTTTTGGAGCCGGGTGGAAGGGTATGGCAGACGCCTACGGGAATTGCCTCCTGGCCGATTCCCAAGTGAACCGCTGTTTTGATTTCATCCTTGGGGTAGACTTCCCTGATTTTCTGCTCGGCGCTGCGGCCTAAGATGAGCTTGCGATAGAGCGTGAGAAGCTCTTCCCCTGTGAGCTCGCCCTTGGCTTCTTTGAGAACCGTCTCCCGGGTCATGCCGCCACCGCCTTTTTTGGAATCGTCCGGGCCCCTTTGAAGTAGGAGATAATACTCTCAGCGATGTAATCGATGTCGGACTCGGTGAGATACTGATGAATCCCAAGCGTGACGCCGGCATCTCCGGCCCTCTCCGAAACCGGAAAGTCGCCCTGTCGGTAGCCGAGAAATTGAAACGCCCGGTGCTGCGTGGGAAGGGAGCCGAAAAGCACTTTCCATTCAATCCCGCATTGCTCCAGGTGTTTCGTGAGCCCCTCTTTGGTTTTGCTTTTGTCCCGCAAGACAAAGGAGAAGGCATGCGGGCACATGACCTCGCCGGGGGCCTCACGGTAGAGAATGAGCTCATCTTCCAAGACCGAAAGCCGCTCAAGCAGCCGCCGAATCAGTCCCTGCCGGTATTGAAAGATGGAGTCAAACATCTCAAGCCCTTCGAGACCGACGGCCGCCTCGAGGTCATTCATCTTCGAATTGAAACCGACCCGGTCGAAATGGAAGAAGAGGTCTCCATGCCGCCGGCCGTGCGTGTGAATCGAGCGGCAGAGATCGGCAAACTCGGGGTCGTTCGTCGTCACCATCCCCCCTTCGGCGCTGCAGATGATGTGGGCCGTGTAGAAACTGAAAAGCGCCATCGAGCCGAACATCCCGACGACCTTTCCATGGAACGTGGCACCGTGCGCTTCGCAGCAGTCTTCAATCACATAAAGGCCGTGGCGCTTTGCGATTTCTAGGATCTCATCCATCGTGCAGACCTTCCCCATGGTATGGACGACTTGAATCGCCCGGGTCCGTGGGGTAATCGCCTGCTCGATTAAGGCCGGATTGATGTTTAACGTCTCAAGCTCGATATCGACAAACTTCGGCGTGAGGCCGGCGGCCAGAATGCAATTGGCCGTGGCCACGAAAGCGCAGGCCGGCGTGATGACTTCATCGCCTCGTTCCGCCCCTTTGTCCAACAAAGCGGCATTCGCCACGATTCCGGCATCCGTCCCGGAACTCGTTGCAATCGCATAACGGTAGCCGAATTTCCGGGCGAAGCCCTCTTCAAACCGCTTCACATTGGGCCCTTCTGAGACCCATTTCCGCTCAAGCGCCTCGTTCAAATATTTGCGCGCGGTCTCCCCGATTTCAATATGACCGAAATTAATGCGGTAAGCTTGTCGCGTGGGCATCCCAACGACTCCTTTCTTGAGCGGCGACGTTTTTGAGAAACCAATCGTAAGTGAGGGAGAGTCCGGCCCGGAAGTCGGTCTTGGGCCTCCAGCCGAGTTTTTTCAATTTGCTCGAATCCAAAACCTTCCTCGGCATCCCGTCAGGCTTCGTCCGGTCAAAGCGGAGCTCGCCCGTAAAACCGACCACCTCTTTGACCTCCCTCGCAATTTCCCGGATGGAAAGCTCCACACCTCCCCCCAAATTAATCGGCTCGGCCTCCTCGTAATGGTCCATCACAAAAAGAGAGGCATCCGCAATATCATCGACATAGACGAATTCACGCCGGGGGGAACCGCTTCCCCAAATTTCCACAAATCTCGAGCCGTTTTCCTTCGCCCCATGGAACTTCTGGATAAAGGCGGCGATGACGTGTGAATCTTCCGGATGAAAATCATCGCCCGGCCCGAAGCCATTCGCCGGAATCCCGACGATAAAGTTGGCGTGATACTGCTGGCGGTAGGCCTCGCAGAGTTTGATTCCGGCAATCTTGGCCACGGCGTAGGGCTCGTTCGTCGGCTCAATCGGGCCGGTGAGAAGCGCCTCTTCCCGCATCGGCTGGGGGCAAAGTTTGGGATAAGAGCAGGAGCTTGCAAGATAGAGAAGCTTTTTCGCGCCGTGGCGGTAGGCCGCCTCAATCACGTGGCAGGCGGTTAAAAGGTTATCGAGTGCGAAATCAGCCGGATACTTTTGGTTGGCGAGGATTCCCCCATTTTTTCCGGCGGCGAGGAAAACGTATTCCGGCTTCGTCCGGGAGAAAAAGGAGTCGACCTCCTCCGCCTTCGTTAAATCGGGCTCCGTTTCCGAATCCGCCACTAAATTCGAAAATCCCCGGCGCTTGAGCTCCCTGACAAGGGCGGCCCCAATCAAGGTCTGGGCGCCTGCAACGTAAACGCT
>CAYJTI010000066.1:0-7828 GCA_964373135.1 uncultured bacterium
GAGCGCGCCTTTGAACTCGGCGGCGAAGGGTCGACTCCGGCTCCAAGACCTAGTCCCAAGCCAAAACCCGAATACGGTCCATTCCCCGAAGGGGATCCTCGCAATAATCCGGCTCAGAAAAAGGGCCCTCCTCCGGGAGTCGGCCGGTACGGACCGGAGCCGTTGCCGGCGGAGGATCCGAATCAGCTCCAGGCAAATAAACCACCGCTGCAGTTCGACGGACTCCTGGCACGAATGTTAACCGGCCCGTCATCGGCAGGACCGAAGGTGTTTCAAGACAAAAGCTTTGCCCAGGGAGGCAGCCCATCCGATGCGAGTTCCTCAACCCCTAGCGCAGAGTATGTGAAATAAAGAAGGATAAATGGGAAAAATATGAGAAGGAGAAAAAGATGAAAGGTTCAAAAAATCTAATTTGGTTTGTGGTAGTTTCGTTTCTCTCGCTCACATCCGGCTCCTCTGTCTTGAGTGCGGATTCATCCGGTTCACTCAACGCCTCTGAATCTTCGTCGGTCGCCCCAGCGCTTGCTCATCTCGAGCAGGGACGAACCCAGGACGCGATTGCCCATCTCGAAAAGGTCCTCAAGGAGAACCCGAACGATCTCGAGGCCCGGAAGGCCCTCGGGAACATCTACTTCTCTTCCAATGAAATCAAGAACGCCAAGAAAGCGTATCTCGAAGTCCTTGCCAAAGGACCCAATGCCGAGACTTACAACAATCTCGGCATCGTTTACCTCAAAGAGGAAAACGCCCAGAAGGCGGTCGAGAGCTTTCAGAAGGCGGTGGAGCAGGACCCCAACTACACCCGGGCCTATTTCAATTTAGGGGAGCTCTCCCTCATTTCCGGAAGGTTTCCGATGGCCCTCGCCTTTTTCAAAAAGGTGGAGACCATCGACACAAACCACCCGCTCATCCACTACAAGCTCGGGGTTTCCCTCGCAAAAAGTGGTCGCCTTGAGGAGGCCCTGAAAGAATTTGAAGAAGCCGTGAAGCGAGAGCCGGAGAATTTGCGAATCAAAAGCGACTTCGCGATGACCTATTTGGCGGCCGGAAAATTTGACAAGGCCCAGGGAGAATTTCAAAAGGTAATCGCGAAAGCCCCTCGAAGCACCATTGCACATTTCGGAATGGGACTCGCCTCGAAAGCAATGGGCCAGAGGGAGAAAGCGATTGAAGCCTTCCAGAAGGCCTACGAATTCAGTCCTGAGTTTATCGACCCTTACTTAGAAGCCGGAGATCTTCTCCGCAAACTCGGCCGGCTCCCTGAAGCGATTGCCGCCTATGAGAAGACGATTCCCCTCTACGAGAAGACGCTGAAGCAGGACCCTAAGAATTCTCTCGCTCACCTGAAATTCGCCAAGGTGCTCATCCACGCACGTCAGTTCAAAGAGGCAAAGAAACACCTCAAAGAAGTCTTGAGCCTCGAAAATGACAAGAGCCCCCTGGCGGTTCAGGCAGCGATCTTAACGGAGCGGATTAAAAATGAAGCGTAAACCGCTCGTTAAGCTCCTGAGTCTTGTGAGTGCCCTCTTCCTCGCAATTTCTTTCCCCTCTTCTTCTTTGCTTTTTAATTCTTCTTCAGTGGCCTACGCCGCAGGGGACCATCCTCCGACAGGCCAGTCGGGAGGGAGCTCTTCAAGCGGCTGGTCACCCGGCGGTTACCAGCAAAGTTACCAGCAGGGATGGAGCTCCTCCCTCGCCCACGGGGATTTCGACGTCGGTTACGATGGAGATTACTTCGATGCGACGGGGAGTGCCAGTTACTTTGTCGGCACACAGGCTCAAGGGACGGGCCAGTTCTCATTAGGCCAACAGGGGATGCACTTAGGCCTCCACGCCAATGCCCTAGCCGGCGCTCAGACGAGCGCAAGCTTTCACAGCACACTCCACCTCGGGCTCGTAGACGTTGAAACCACCATCACCGGCTCTTTTACTACCGGATACAACGCTTCCTTTAATGCATCCGTCCAGTTGAGTGGAGACGGACTCACTTTCAGTCACGGATCCTCGTTTTCCCCCGGCTCCGGAGGAGGTTACCAATTCGAAACCACCATCAAACCCGGCAGTTGGTGGAATAACATTGGTGAAGCCATAGGAAATGCGGCAGGCTGGACCGCCAATGCGCTTGGCAGCGCCTGGGACTGGGCCATGGGAACCAATACGGGAGCGGCGTCCCCAAGTTTTAGCGGACAGGGTGGGAACAATTCCTGGACCCCTCCAAAGCCTCCAGGCCCATCTTGGTATTCTTCACCCTCTTCGAGCGGCTCCTCGTATCACCCGCCTTTAGAAAGGCCAGGGAGTAATCCTACAACGCAGGTCTTAGACAACCCGGCGCCTCCCCCGCCGCCGGCTCCTCAAGCCCCCCAATTTTCTAGCTCAATGATGAAGGATCTGCCTCCCGGTATGATTGTAGGCTGGACTCCGCAGACAGGAACCATGGTTTACGATGGTGCAAACCAAGTGACTTACGGAAATTTCCCGGGCGGCTTGTCGGCTGCAGACGTTGCTAAAATCATCTATGCAGACAAGACGGGCCAGTGGGGCGGAGGTTCCGCTCCGGGTGGAGGGGGCACGGGTGCTGGTGGCGGAGGTGGCGGGAAGGGTCAGACGGGCAGCAAAGGCGGAGACAAGGGAGGCGACAAGGGCGGTGATAAGGGTGGAGATAAAGGAGGAGACGAGGAGGGAGAAGGAAAGGGCGAAGGGGAAGGTGAAGGAGAAACGACAACTACGACTGAAGCTCCGGAACCTTCTGAACCCCCGTCTGAGCCCTCCGAACCACCTGTTTCTTCCGAACCTTCAACGAGCGGCCAAGACGAGGGAATGGAAGTCGTCGAAGTCGAAGCAATGGCCCCTGTTACTGGAGCGGACTGGAACTTTCTTCCAGAGCCTGATGCCAATTCTTTCAGCAATCTCACCTTCATCGGGTCGGAATACGCCGATTCAATCAGCAACCTTCTCAATAGAGCCGAAGAGTTCCTCCCGCCGGAGTTTGTCTCCTTTGACCCCCAATTGGGACAGTCCTTCTATAAGGTGGGGGGGGAGATGTTGAGTGGTTTCGACTATACGGTGAGGGCTCTCGAAAAGGGAATGTCCGATGCGGCTTCCCAAGCCGCCGGGAAGGTTGTTATTGCTCACACTTATATGGAGGTTGCCGAGAAGAATCTCAAGGGGGAGCAAGCCGAGCTTGAGCGGGTAAAAATAGAAAATCCGGAACGCATCGGAGAGATCCAAGAACATATCACCCACTACGAAAAAAGTCTTCGGGAGGCGAAGGCTCAGCATCACGAGGCCATGAGCGAGATCCGGATGTTTGAGGCGGCGCTCGACGACCACGTCAGACAAGCAGGCTTTGATTCTTATCAAGACTACAAAACGAAAACGTCCGGCTCCGGGCCAACCCAGCAAGTCGGGATGAAGGCATCCGACCAGGACGAGAGAAAGACCGCCCAAGCCGAACCTTCCGATTCGGCTCCAACGGAGACTAATCTGGTGGGGAAAATTCTAGATGAACAGGCGACGAGCTTTGGAGAAGCGCCTGGAGGAAGGGAACCATCAGGAACCGGAGTCGAAATCACGACCAGATACAATTTAGGTTCGGAGGCGGGCTCTCCTTTCGTCGAGCTCAAGGCAACGTACCAAAGTGGTGATACCCCCAGTCCTATCGAATCTCAACAGTCCGAATTAGAGAGGCAACTCATACTCGGGTACGACCAACTCTTCGACGTAACCAACTCAGCGGGTGGTACTCTTGATAATCTCGGGTTCGAAGTCGATTTAGGTGCCCAATACCCGCTCAATCCACAAACCTCTGCCGGAATGCATACAGGAATGTTGTTCGGTTCCGATGTTTTGGAGGGGAAAAGTGCAGGTTCAAGCGTCGGCGATAAGCCGTGGCTGTTCTCTCCTGGCGTTAACGCTCAATTCACGGTCGCGCCTGAGCCCGTGCCGATCTCCACGGGTCTAAAAGGGAAACTAAAGACGGCGTTGAGCCAGGATGTGAAGCGTGACGCCACTCGCGCTCTCGAGCGGGCAGCATCCCCGGCACCGCAGGAAACACCGCTCCAGTTTGACGGTCTGCTTGGAAGGCAGTTTGGACGCTCCGCATTAGCTCCCCAGATTCTCCAAGACACGAGCTTCAGCCAGGGCACTTCGTCTTCTACTTCTGCGGCCTCGTCTTCGGATTCAGGGTCGTCTCCTGCTCCCTGCCCTCTCGAATAGGCAGGTTGAATCGGGTCTCGAGACCTTCTTTCGTCAATCGGAGGCTTTCCCACACCGCCTCGTCTTGACTTCTACCGAGCCTCCCTGTCCCGCAGGCGGGCGCTACGAGCGACCTTTCGACCATTGTTTCAAGGGTCAAATCCCCACTCGTAATTTCCCGCATCCTCTCGAGGACGAGAAGGGAAAAATCCTTCGCTCGAAACCCGGGGTTCGGGGTTGTCGGCACGGCGCCCCAGGCCACATACCTTCTCGCCTTGAGGAAGCGTCGGAGAAAGTTTTGCTGCGATAATTTGAGGGTTGGGTGGGCCGTCAAATCAAAATGAAAGAGATCGATCTGAAGCGGGAGAAGAGTCTCCCACTCGCTCGAGGAGCAGACGTGCAGTCCCGTCCACGCGCCGAAACGCTTGAAGGCATCCACGACTTCAGAAAGTTCCGAGGAAACGCGGGGAAGAATCGGTTCATCAATCAGAATCAAGGGCTTTCTTCCAAATTTTCGAATTCGCTCGATTTGGGCGAGCCCTCGAGCGGTCAACGCCCGCCCGAGATCTCTCCGGACTTCTTGCCGAAGCGGACCAGAAACTCGGGGGGCAAAGAACGATTTCCAGACGGTTTCAGGCCCTGTGACCTGAAGTTTGATGGTTTCTTTTTCCGGAAACCGCCCCTTCTCCAATAACTCCTTCAGCTGAACATACCCGAGCGCCTCTTCCCCCTCTGGCTCAAAGGGAAGGAACTCTTGACCGGCAAAGGCCTCGTCAAGTTTCGCCGAAAACCCCGGCCGGCCCTCCTGATATTTTTTCTCGTTAAAAGCGAAGGATTCGTCCGAAGCGATGAGCCCGGGAAAAGAGCTCAGAAATTGAAAGACGAAGTTTTCACGAATGGAACGGGAGGGGTATTGGGGCCAGAAGGGAATCTCAAACGCCCGGAAAACTTTTTCGGAGCCATTCTCCCCTGCCACAAAGGGAATGCTCCCCAGGCCGAAAGTTGCGAACGGAGAAAACATCAGGAAAGGGCGGTTTTCGCCGGGCTCCGGGGACGCGATTTTTCCTTGAGGAAAGATTGAATCGTTTCTGAGACGAAACGAATTTGTTCCAAGGTCAACTCGGGATAAAGCGGGAGCGAAAGGACCTCCTTGGAAACTTTTTCCGTCACCGGAAGGTCTCCCCGTTTGTATCCGAGATTCTTGAAGCACTCCAACAAGTGATTGGGGGCGGGGTAATGGACAATGCTTCCAATTCCCTGCTCATTGAGATACGCATTCAGTTCATCCCGATAAGGGGCCCGAATCACATAAAGGTGGAAGGCACTTCGGACCTCCGGGGCCTCGTCAGGGAGGCCGACGCCCGCTTCGCTGAGGAAGGAGTTATATTCCTCAACGTGCCGGCGCCGGAGTTCGTTCCAACGGTCTAAATACGGAAGCTTTGTTTTCAAAATCGCGCCCTGAATCCCTTCGAGGCGGGCATTCATTCCGAGGATCTCGTGGGAATATTTGCCAAGCCCGCCGTGGTTCCTCAGTTTCCTGAGCTGGGTCGCCAGCGCCTCGTCATTCGTCAAGACGGCGCCCCCTTCCCCATAGGCGCCGAGATTTTTTCCCGGATAAAAGCTGAAGCAGGCTGCCGTCGCAAGACCCCCCACCTTCTTTCCTTTATAGAGAGCGCCGTGGGCCTGGCAGGCGTCCTCAATGACGAAAAGGTTTCTCCGTTTTGCAATCTCAAGAATCGGGTCCATGTCGGCGGGGTGGCCGTAAAGATGGACCGGAATAATGACTTTTGTTTTGGGGGTGACTGCCGCTTCGATTTGGCGGACGTCAATATTGTAGGTCCTCTCTTCGATATCCACAAAAACCGGCTTCGCGCCGGTCCACGAGATGGCCTCCACCGTGGCAATGAAGGTATGAGAAACCGTCACGACCTCATCCCCCGGCCCGACGCCGAGCGCGAGGAGCGTGAGGTAAACGGCCGATGTCCCGGAATTGACGCCAACGGCATAGCGCGCATTCGAGTAACGGGCAAACGCCTCCTCAAAATCCTCAACCTCTCTACCGAGGATAAATTGACTCGTCTCAAGCACCCGGGCGACGGCCGCTTGAATTTCGTCCTTAATCGATTCGTATTGCGCCTTCAAATCAACCAGCGGAATCTTCATCGTTTGACTCTTCTTCCTTTTCCCTTCTTCCTTTTACCTTGCAATCTCTGCCCGATCGCTGCGAAATCCCGGACCGCTGGAAAGACGATTTCTATAAGCCTTTAATCGGATGACTTCGACTCTGAGTTTCAAGGGGTGGGCTTAAGACCGGAATCCTCCAGAAATTTTCGTATCCGGTCCACGAATCGCTCAGCATCCTTGAACCTTTTTTCAGCCTCCTCCAAGCCAAAACTCGTGAAGGGCTCGTAATCGCCGGTTTCTCGATCTTCTTTTTCCTGACGCAAAATATCACCGTATTCCGTCTCTATCAAACCGGGCTTGACTAGATGAAGCGCAAATTGAGTCATCAGCCCTGGGTGTGTTTTGGTCTCAATTCCTTTTGTCTTTAGGGCCAGACGAGCGCTGTGGAAAACTGCGTAGTAAGCCCTTGAAAGAGAATGCTCAGCCTTTTTCATTTCTTCACGAAGGCAGGCGAGTGTCTCTTCCGTCATAAAAGGATTCCTTCACGCAAAATATTTCGGAGGAAGGGACTCATCGAGATTGACCCATCTCTGGTGGAAGGATTTGCCGAGCACCTTGACTGACAAATAGACTCCGTAATCTAAGAGGATGGTCGTTGCCACTTTCCCAATTTGTTCTTTGAGTCTCCAGTCATCACGTTGAGTTACGACTAACACGTCAATGTCCGATTCTTCAAGAGCGTCTCCTCGCGCCTTAGAACCGAACAGATGAACACTCACGATCTCCGACCCAAACTGTTTGGTTAGGCCTCGTTAAAACGGTTGAACGCTTCTTCTTCCTTTTTTTTAGCCTCATCGCTTATCCTCTCAATTTCCAAGATTGAATAATTTTGTTCTCGCCCAACGCCGTTAGACAAATATTACCATTGGAACCAAATTCAATAAAGCTCCAGAAAAGAGGCTCTGCCCTAACCTATGCGGGTAGAAGAAAAGTGCAGAGGACAAACTGCCCGACCGCCACTCTCAGACGACCTGTTTTTGAGATTGAAATTACAATTTTCCTCTATCGCGCTGCTAAGGGTGAGTGGAAGATTGCACGGGCTTAATACTTGGGTGCTAACCGGCCTGAAACAAACTTGTGCAACACGCTCGAAATAAGCGTCTGGTAAGGGATGCCTTCTTCAAGAGCCTTCGTCTGAATGGATTCGAGATCCTTCTGCGAAATTCGGATGTTGATCCTTTGATCTTTCCGGATCGTGTCCTGCGCATACCTCGCGTACTGTTTGGCGAAACTCTTTTTCCCTTTGACTGATTTCCACTCATCTCTCTCGTAGGATTCAAGTAATTCTTTTTCTCCTCTGTCCAGTCTAGTCATTCTCTGGCGCCTCCCTTCATAGGTATTTTTGAGTCGCTTTACGACTCGGGATAATCGTTTTTAAGAAGATCCGATCTTCTGTCTCCACGAAGGGAACGAGATAAGCATAATTGTTTATCCGAACAACAAATATCTT
>CAYJTI010000067.1:0-2880 GCA_964373135.1 uncultured bacterium
CGAGCGGCCGATCGCCGCTTGACCGACCGGCGCTCAACCAACCGGTTTCGTCCCGCCCTGTTGGGCGGGACTCCTCGCAATCACGAATTGCGATTAAGCTGGGCGGAGAGCGTGATGGCGGTCAAGTTTCTCGGCGGGATTCTGCCGTTGGAAGCGATGATGAGAATGATTGAGAGAGCGAAAGAAGAATTGCGTTCAACGGTCCAAGCCCTGAGCCGCAGAGTCTCTCCACGGAAAAGGGGACAGCCCCTGCCTGGCCGGCCGGCAGGCCCTTTTAGGGGACAGGAAAACGCGCTGAGAGCAAGAAGGCAGCAGCAATTTTTTGAAGCCGTCCCAACCTCCACCCCGGTCCGGAAACAGAACCTGGATTTCGGCGACCCCGCTGCCGAGCTTCAGCTCCTGCGGTCAGCCTAATCATATCAGCCTAATCATATCTTGACAAAATATGATTATCATATTATTCTTACGGCAGCCGAAGGAGGCCCCAAATGCTTAGAAAATTGGGACAGAATTTTCAGGTGGCGCTGCCCAAGGAGATCGCCCGAGGTCTGCATCTGAAGGTGAACGATTACCTCGATATTTCGGTGAAAGAAAATCGGATTATCCTGGAGCCGCAGGTGGTCATTCCGAAAGACCAGGCCTACTTTTACACGGCCGAGTGGCGGAAGGAAGAAGCCGAGGCCCGTGAGGATATCAAAAAGGGCCGGGTCACGAAGACTAAGAACCTCAAAGGACTCTTCAAAAAGCTGGACGGCTGATGCACCTTGAGGCCACTGAGACCTTTCTCAGGCTCTACCGGAAGCTCCCTCAAGAAATCCAGGAGAGAACCAAGAAGGCCCTGGAGCTTTTTGAATCCAACCCAAACCACCCTTCGCTCGGCCATAAGAAGCTGTCGGGCCAGGAGGACATCTTCGAACTTCGGGTTTCCCAGAATTATCGAATGACGTATCAAAAGGTGGGAAACGTCGCTTTCTTGCGTAAGATTGGCACCCCTGACCTGCTGAGAAATCCCTGATGTCGAACCTCCTCAAGAGTATTCAAGAGGCAAGGGCCGATATCAAGGCTGGGAGGACGAGGTCTCTCGGAGAGATCTTTGGCCCGGGTGCTGGTAGGGGTGGGAAGTTGTGCTATACTGACGCACTTATGCGGACGATTCGGATTGGATTATTGGGCTTGGGACAGATTGGGAGCGGGGTCTATTCCTTATTAAAGAGGAAGGGGAAGGCCTTGGCCCGGCAGGCGGGAGCCCGTTTTGAGATTACGGGCGTTGCCGTGAGGCACCCAAAAAAGCGCCGTGGCGTCGGGCTTCGCAAAACGATTTTGGCGCGCGCCGAGTCCCTGGTGAGGGACCCTCAAATTGATGTTATCGTGGAGCTCATCGGCGGGATTCAGCCGGCCAAGCGCCTCGTGCTTGAGGCGTTGAGGAACGGGAAAGACGTGGTGACTGCGAATAAAGCGCTTCTTGCCGAAGAGGGCGAGGAGATTTTTTCGCTCGTTCAAAAATTAGGCAGGCGCGTCTTTTTTGAGGCAAGCGTCGGCGGCGGGATTCCCATCATTAAGACCTTGCGCGAAGGGCTTGTCGCCAACCGAATCGATTCGATTTACTCCATTATCAACGGGACTTCGAATTACATCCTGAGCAAAATGTCGGAGGAGAAGCTTGATTTTAATGAGGCGCTCCGTCTGGCCCAAGAGAAGGGCTTTGCCGAGGCGAACCCAGCGCTGGATATTGACGGGACCGATTCAGCGCACAAGCTTGCGATTCTTGTCCGTCTTGCCTTCGGCGGCCGGGCGCCGTTCAAAGAAGTTTACTCCGAAGGAATCGCCCGAATCCGCAATGAAGATATTGCCTTTGCCGAGGAATTTGGTTATCGAATCAAACTTTTGGCGATTGCAAAGCGCGACCGGGATGGAATTGAAGCGCGGGTCCAGCCGACTTTGCTGCCGAAAAGCCACATCCTGGCCAACGTCATGGGCTCCTTTAACGCCATTTTGATTAAAGGAGACGAGGTGGGCGAGGTCCTCCTTTATGGAAGGGGCGCCGGCCCTTTTCCCACCGCGAGCGCCGTCGTAAGTGACCTGGTCGATTTGGCGAGAGGACGGGGGTTTGAATCGAATGAAGTTTTTTCGCCCGGAGCCGACCGCCGCCTCAAAATTAAAACGATTTCATCGATTCTCTCGCGCTATTATCTCCGGTTTCACGTGATTGATAAACCGGGCGTTCTTTCAAAGATCTCAAGCCTCCTCGGCCGTCACCGGATTAGCATTTCCGATGTGATTCAAAAGGAAAGAAGAGCGGGGAGTGTGGTGCCGCTCATTTTGCTCACGCACGATGCCTCGGAGCGGGAGCTTCGGACCGCCATTCATGAGATTGACCGGTTGAGCGTTGTGCGGGGGAAATCGCAGGTGATTCGAATCGAGGGCAATTCTGAGTGACCGTTAAACGAGTCCCGGTCAAGAAGGTCGGCATCATCGAACGGTATCAGGAATTTTTGCCGGTCACGGAGGAGACGCCGATTATTTCCTTAAACGAAGGAAATACGCCGCTCATCCTGGCAGAGAATCTTCCGGGGGAGCTCGGCCTCAAGCACCTTCGAATTTATTTCAAATTTGAAGGGTTGAATCCGACCGGCTCTTTCAAGGACCGGGGAATGACGATGGCCGTCTCAAAGGCGCTTGAGGCGGGCTCGAAGGCGATTATGTGCGCTTCGACGGGAAACACCTCGGCCTCGGCGGCGGCGTTTGCCTCGCGCTGCGGGCTTAAATGTTTTGTTTTGATTCCCGAGGGAAAAATTGCCAAGGGAAAACTTCTCCAGGCCTATCGCTACGGCCCGAAGGTCATTATGGTAAAAGGGAATTTTGACCAGGCGCTCAATCTCG
>CAYJTI010000067.1:2890-7793 GCA_964373135.1 uncultured bacterium
CTTCCGATCTCTCAATCTCGTGAAAGAGATTACCGAAAAGAATCCGATTACGCTGGTCAACTCCATTAACCCGTATCGAATCGAGGGGCAGAAGACCGCCGCCTTTGAAATTTGCGACGACCTGGGCGATGCCCCCGACTATCACGCCATCCCGGTGGGAAACGCCGGCAATATCACGGCCTACTGGAGGGGTTACCAAGAGTATCAAAGGGCGGGGCGCTCGGAGAGGCTTCCGAAGATGCTCGGCTTCCAGGCCGAGGGAGCGGCGCCGATTGTGAAGGGGCATCCCATTGAAAAGCCTGAGACGATTGCGACCGCGATTCGAATTGGAAATCCGGCGAGCTGGAAGGGGGCGCTTCAGGCGCGAGAGGAATCAGACGGCGTGATTGACTCGGTGACCGATGAGGAAATCACGTGGGCTTACCGTTTCATTGCAGAAAATGAAGGCGTTTTCGCCGAGCCGGCTTCGGCGGCCGCCGTGGCGGGGGTCCGGAAGCTCGCCCGAGAAAATTATTTTCGGGACGAGGCCGGCGTTAGAATTGTGGTCACGCTGACCGGTTCGGGGCTGAAGGACCCGGACTTCGCCTTGAGTTTTGACGACCCCGTGGAAACCGTCGAACCCCGGATGGAATCCGTGATGGAAAGGATTGCGCTATGAAATACGTTCTGATGGTGCTGAACGGCGCCTCCGATTATCCGATGGAGGAGCTTGAGGGGAAGACGCCGCTTGAGGTGAGCCGGCTTCCGAATCTTGAATTTTTTGCGAAGCTCGGAAAAACAGGGCAGGTCCGGCTGCTTCACGAGAGTTCGGTGGTGTCTCCGGAGGCGGCCTTGATGGGCACGCTCGGTTACGAGCCGAAGCAGCATTTCCGAGGCGCCGGCCCCTTTGAAGCGGCGAATCTGGAAATCAAAATGGAACCGAATGAGGTCGCCTTCCGGATGAATTTCGTGACGGAATTTGAAGGCGTTATGGCCGATGCCACGGCGGGAAACATCGCCACCAAAGAGGCGAAGGCCCTGATTGCGCACCTCAATAAGAAATTATCGAGCGGCTTTGTCCGTTTTTTCGCCGGCACACATTACCGGCACCTCGCGGTCTTGAAAGACGCCGAAGGGTTCAACGGCCTCTCCGCCCGGACCGTGCCGCCGGAGGAAGTGGTGGGAAAACCGATTCAGGCCCACTGGCCGAAGGGGCCCGGCGAAGAGCTTTTGAGGAAACTGATGTATGACGCGCGCCTCCTCCTTCAGGACCACGAGGTGAACCAGGTTCGGCTTGACCTGGGAGAGAATCCGGCCAATATGATTTGGCTCTGGAGTCAGGGGACGAGTCCGGCGTTGGAAAAATTTTCAGAGCGCTTCAACCTCTCCGGCGGACTGGTTGCCGGAATTGAATATGCCAAGGGCCTGGGGCGGCTGGCCGGCCTCACCGTGGTCGAGGTCCCCGGCGCCACGGGAAATCTGGAAACGAATTACGAAAAAAAGGGAAAGGCTGTGGTCGAAGCGCTTCAGGAAAAAGATTTTGTGGCGGTCCACGTCCGGGCGCCTGAAGAGGCGTCCCGACTCGGAAACCTCAAGGCGAAAATCGCAGCGCTCGAGGCGATTGATGCCCATATTCTCTCAAGGGTCAAGGAATTTTACGAAGGGAATCGCGAGACCCGGCTCCTTGTTACCACAGGCCAAACCTTTTCGACCCATCTGAGGCGCCCGGTCCGGGTGCCGGCTCCCTTTCTTCTCGCCGGGAAAAATGTGACGGCCGACGAAACGAATCGAATGACCGAAACCCAGGCGGCTCACTCGACCTTCAAAGTCCCAAAGCGGACCGAACTGATTCAGCTTCTTCTCTCCCGAAAAGAAGTCATTTAAGGAGTACCTCAATGAGCCTCATGGTTCAAAAATATGGCGGCTCTTCGGTGGCCGATGTCAAACGCATCCAGCGGGTCGCCCGGCGAATCGTGGAGACGAAACGAAAAGGGCACCGCCTGGTGGTCGTGGTGTCGGCGTTGGGCGATACCACGGACGAGCTGGTTCATCTAGCAAAAAAGATTACGGCAGAGCCTCAGGAGCGGGAGCTCGATATGCTCCTCGCCACGGGAGAACAGGTTTCGGTGTCACTCCTTGCGATGGCCGTCCACCGTCTCGGAGAAAAGGCGGTCTCATTCACGGGGCCGCAAGTGGGAATCATCACGGACCCCTTTCATACGAAGGCCCGCATCCTTCATATTAATACCGAGCGGATTCAGAAGGCGCTCCGGGAAGGGAACATCGTGATTGTCGCCGGTTTCCAGGGGAAGACCTCGGGGGATGAGATTACGACCTTGGGCCGGGGGGGCTCGGATTTGACGGCCGTGGCCTTGGCGAAGGCCCTGAAGGCCGAGGTCTGCGAAATCTTCACCGACGTGGACGGGATTTACACGGCGGACCCCCGCTTGTGTCCCGATGCGAAGAAATTGGACCAGGTGAGCTATGATGAAATCTTGGAACTCGCTTCCTTGGGCGCGAAGGTAATGCATTCCCGCTCCGTGGAGGTGGGGAAAAAATTTAACGTGCCGATTGTGGTCCGGAATTCGGCCACGGACGGCCGTGGAACCTTGATTACGAAGGAGAACCGAAAGATGGAAGAAGTCGTGGTGAGCGGAATCGCCCTGAATGAAGACGAGGCGAAGGTTACGATTTTCAAGGTGCCGGACCGCCCCGGCGTGGCGGCGAAGATCTTTAAAAAGCTTTCCGACGCCAACATTAATGTAGACATGATTATTCAAAACAAGACCGAGACGAAGACCACGGACATTTCCTTCACGGTGGCGAAAGATGACCTTCCCCGTTCGCTTCGGGTGGTTCGGGAGGCGGCCCGGCTCGTGGGGGCGCCGCACGTGGGGTGTGACGAGAATATTGCGAAGGTGAGCGTCGTGGGGGTCGGGATGCGCTCTCACTCCGGCGTCGCCTCCAAGATGTTCAGCGCGCTTGCCAAGAAGAAGATTAACATTGAAATGATTTCGACCTCTGAGATTAAGATTTCGTGTGTGATTGACGGCCGCAAGGGGAAAGCAGCGGTCCGGGCGATTCATGAGGAGTTTGGACTGGGAAAAGAATGACAACCGAAAACGAAAAGGTGCCAGGCACCTCATGATTCTCTTATACGACACCACCTTAAGGGACGGGGCGCAAGCCGAGGGGGTGAGCCTTGGCGGCCAGGACAAACTGCTGGTTGCCAAGCGGCTCGACCGCTTCGGGATTCACTACATCGAAGGGGGCTGGCCGGGCTCCAACCCCAAGGACATGGCCTTTTTTAAGCAGATTCGAACGGCCGGGCTCGAGCAGGCGAAGGTCGTGGCCTTTGGCGCCACCCGTCGGGCGAATAAAAAAGTCCAAGAGGACGAGAACGTCAAGGCGCTCCTTGGGGCAAAGACGAAAGTCGTCACGATTTTCGGAAAATCCTGGGATTTTCAGGTGACTGAGGTTTTCCGCACGACCTTGAAAGAGAATCTTGAGATGATTCGGGAGACCGTCTCGTATCTGAAAGAAAAGGGTCTGGAGGTGGTCTACGACGCCGAACATTTCTTCGACGGCTTCAAGGCGAATCCCGAGTATGCGCTTCAAACGCTTGAAGCGGCCTCCCAGTCCGGCGCCGACAATCTCACGCTTTGTGACACCAATGGCGGCTCGCTCCCGGAGGAGATTCGCAAGGCAGCGGGCGAAGTGAGACGCCGGTTCAAGACGCCGCTTGGGATTCACTGTCACAATGATTGCAATCTGGCGGTCGCCAATTCCCTCGTGGCGGTGGAAGAAGGGGCGGTCCTGGTCCAGGGGACGATGAATGGTTACGGCGAGCGATGCGGCAACGCGAATCTCACCAGCGTCATTCCGATTCTTCAAATCAAGATGAAGAAGCGCTGCCTCCCGCCTGAGAAATTGGAGGAGCTCGCCGAGGTGAGCCACTACGTGGCTGAAATCTGCAATATGCCGATGGAGTCGAACCAGCCGTTTACCGGCCGCTCCGCCTTTGCGCACAAGGGAGGCGTCCACATCGACGCAATGAAGAAAAATGTCCGGACCTATGAGCATATCGACCCGACTCTCGTCGGCAATCACCGCCGGTTTCTCGTCTCGGAGCTCGGCGGCAAGACAAACATCCTTTTAAAGGCGAAAGAGCTGGGCATCGATCTCGAAAAGGAATCCTCAGAAACCCGAAAGATTTTGGCAGAAGTTCAGAAGCTTGAGAATGAGGGCTATCAATTCGAGGCGGCCGAGGCGAGTTTCCAGCTTCTCATCCACCGGCTCCTCGGCCGGGAGAAGAAATTTTTCAAAGTGGAAAGTGCCACGCTTGCGAACGAGCGGATTTCAGACGACTCTCCCGTGGCTCGGGCGGTTGTCAAAATCAGTGTGAAAGGAAAGACCGAGGAAGGGGAAGAGAAAGCGGGGGACGGGCCGGTCGACGCTCTTTACAAGGCGCTCCGCAAAGCCCTGATTAAATTTTATCCCGTGGTGGACAAGATCCGCCTCACCGATTACAAGGTGCGGGTCGTCAATTCCCAGGCCGGCACCGCCGCCAAAGTCCGTGTCTTCATTGAATTCCAGGATGACAAGCAAAGTTGGACCACGGTCGGTGTCGACAAGAACATCATCGAGGCCTCCTGGAAGGCCCTCATCGAAGCCATCGAATTCAAACTCGCCTCTTGAGTCGAAGTACGGGGGACGGGCCCCCACCCGCCGGGCGGGTTGACACTGTTGTAGACTTGGACTACACTTGTTGTAGTTTATGACTACCGATGCGTTGTTTCCCTTTACCCGTTCGCGCCTCAAGAAGAAGCTCCTGGGGTATTTCTTTCGGCGTCCCGGGGTGCGGCTCTACCTGAGGGAGATTGCCGCGACGCTGGCGGTGGACCCTGCGAATCTCTGGCGGGAG
>CAYJTI010000068.1:0-7645 GCA_964373135.1 uncultured bacterium
TTGAGACCACTGTGCCACCGACGACTTTCCCCCCGGGGACGGTAACGACTCCGGGAGCCGGTGTGCCGCCGGTGACGACGCTTCCGGTTTCACCGGCCGTTGTCCTGCCGCCGATTCAAGCCGAGCGGATTTTAACGCCGCAAGCCGTCATCCTTTCTAACAAATTTCTCGGGGGATTGATTCTCTTCCGATTGCTGAGTGCGGCAGGTCCTGCGGTCGCCGCCGAAGTGCTGAGAGGATTGGGGATTAACCCGGCTTACGCCGGAGTGACCGGCGTTTCGGTGGAGGTCACGCCGCCGAGTGTCATCGAGGCCGAACTGGGTCCGGTGACGGCGCGAGTCAGCCCGGAACTTTTTGTTGCCGCCTTTTTAGCTTCCCAAGAACAGCCTCTAACGGCCGATGACATTGAATATTCACTCCTGGACGGCTTTTGGGCGAGGGAACTTTTAAACCGGCCCGCCGACCTTTTTGTGGCCTTAAGGTCAGCCGGACTTTTACAAGAAGAACTGGGCCTTCGAGAGCCGAGGGTCGCGCTGGCCGCCAATAAGGAGGAATTTTTGGCGGAGGCGGAGAGGGGGATGTTAAATCAAAATAGCGGCTTGACGGCGGTCGAGCGTTCCGTGGTCCGCGGCCTGATTGCGAGTATCGTCGCCGGGAAAATCATTCAGTTTGTCGAGCCGACGGCCGTTGCGGTCAAAGCCTTTGTCGAGGCGCATCCGGGAGTCTCCGTGATTACGGCCGAAGTCGCGCCGATAGTTTATCTCAGCCACGCTGGGGCGATTCCCTTCATTGTGAAGCCAGCTACGCTTCATCCCGAAGACCGGGGGCTTGTCCTTTCGACCCTTCCGATTCGTCTCACGGCCGCGGGCCGCCTGGTGAAAGGCATCAAAGGACTTCGCGAGCAATTTGACTGGCTTGCCTATCTCATTAAGAACTACCTCGTTCCCGATTCAGAGTTTGGGTTTGCAAACGTTGCGATCGAATTTTATTCCTTCTCGGGTTACCTCCTGCACCTGATTCAGGCGACCCTTCGCGGCCAGAAGATTGTGGCCGTCGCCGCTTAATCGTCGTTCAAACAAGTCAGCCACAAAAAAGGCGACAGGTCCCCGTATTGTAAGGCTGGGACCTGTCCCCTTTTTATTCAGACCGTCCGCCAAATCATCCGCAAGTTCACCTTAAAATTTGTTAGCATTTTTTACTTTTTAGTGCTATCCTTTTTTAAGTCAGGAGGGAAAAAAGATGCTGGCGAAGATCACCCGAGGTCACCAAGTCACGATTCCAAAGGAGATTGTCGAAAAGGCGCATCTGAAAGAGGGCTCGCCCTATGTGGAGGTGGAGTATCTTCAGGGCGTGATTATGATGAGGCCCGTTGTGGTGGAGGAACGAGTCCCGCCGGAGCACTATGAAAAGTTCCAGGCGTGGGCCGTCCGGCAGGAAAAAGGCGACCTTCGTTTCGATTCCCCGGCCGAGGGAATTGAATATTTCAAAAAGAGACTGAAGAAACGTTGATGCCGCGGCGGTGGGTTTTTAAGTCCGCCTTCCAGAAGGCCTTCGATCATCTCCCCGAAGAAAAGCAGATTCTTGTGGAGAAGGCCCTGGAAGCTCTTGCGCATTTTTTTAAGACCGGCCAATCTCCTTTCGGTCTGAGGATTAAGAAGCTTTATGCAGGGGCTTCCGGGAAAACGTTTGAGGCCCGAGTGAGCCTGGATCTCCGTCTTCTCTGGGTCGAAACGAAGGAAGAAATCATTTTTTCCCTTCTCGGCGATCATGACGAGGTGCAGAGATTTCTGAAACGGCTTTAAACCGCCCCTCTTCACCGGTGGTCGGTTTTCATGACTACGAAGAAGAGCATTCCGATCATCACGATCAAAGCCAACATCAAGATGCTTGCCCCATCCAACCCGATCACGATCGTTCACTCTCCTTTCTTCTCGTAAAGATAAAGCTTGTTATCCCGCATACGGCAAATAGGATAATGCCGACCAACATAGGGAGCAATCGAATTTTACCTTCTGCGATATGTCCAAAGATAAGAGCTGCTACCGCTAAATTGGCCAAATCCATTATCTTGTCGGCAAAAAATTCGCGTTGAGTTTCCATTTCGGCTGCGTTCTATCTGACCCGTTCCCTCAAGTCACAATAAAAATCATAAAAATTATTCACATAGATAAACTAACCCTGATTGACCGGGGGGGAGGCGGGTGGTAGAATGCGCCCTCCTGTGGACGTCCAAGAACAAATCTCACTCCTCCGTGACGGAGCCGTCGAACTCATCAGCGAGCGTGAGCTTCAGGCGAAGCTGGAAAAGTCGGCCCGGGAAAAAAAGCCGCTTCGGATTAAATATGGGGCGGACCCGTCAGCGCCCGACCTTCACCTCGGACACACGGTCCCCTTAAGGAAGCTCCGCCAGTTTCAGGAACTCGGGGCTCTTGTCGTCTTTATCGTGGGCGATTTCACCGCACGCATCGGAGACCCTTCCCAGCAGACGGCCACGCGGAAAATGCTCACGAAGGAAGAGGTCTTGAAAAATGCCGAGACCTACCAGAAGCAGGTCTTCCGCATCCTCGACCCCAAAAAGACCGAGACCCGTTTCAATTCCGAATGGCTCGAGAAAATGAAGCCGGCGGATTTCCTTTCACTCACCGCCAAATACACCGTCGCGCGCCTCCTTGAGCGTGACGATTTCGAGAAGCGGTTCCGGGCGGCCGAGCCGATTGCGCTTGTCGAATTCCTTTATCCCTTGCTTCAGGGCTACGACTCGGTCGTGGTCAAGGCCGACGTTGAAATTGGCGGCACGGACCAGAAGTTTAATCTCTTGGTCGGCCGCGAGCTTCAGCGCGAATGGAAAATGGAGCCGCAAGTGGTCCTCACGCTTCCTTTAATCGAGGGGACGGACGGCCGCCAGAAGATGTCAAAATCCCTTGGGAATCACATTGCCCTCACGGACCCCCCCAAGGAAATGTATGGGAAGCTTATGTCGATTCCCGATGCTTTGATGGAAAGATATTTCCGTTACGTCGCGCCGATTCCTGCGGAAAAGGCGGAAGAGTGGGTCCAGCAATTAAATTCCGGGAAGCTTCATCCCCGAGAGGCGAAGGCAAGACTGGCCTTCGGAATTGTCAAAGAATATCACTCGGCCAGAGCGGCCGAGGAGGCGGCCCGCCAATTTGACAAGGTCTTCAAGGAAAAGGGCGCGCCGGAGGAGATTGAGACCTTGTCCGTGAAGGCGAGGGAGATGGCGATTCTCGATCTATTGAAGGAGGCGAACCTTGTTTCGTCAAAGATGGAAGCGCGGAGACTGATTTCGCAGGGGGGCATCCGACTCGACTCCCGGAAAGTTACGGATGAGCATGAGAAAGTGTGCTTGGGAAAACCGGTTTTAATCCAGTGCGGCAAAAGGAAATTTGTCCGGGTGAGGTATCCGTAGGTCACATTAGGGAGGTCACACTTAAGTGTGACCCACCGAGCGGGAGGGACGCAATAACAGGCTAATATGATTTCCGTTCAGAACGTTTCTAAAGATTTTGGGCCGCGGCGGGTGCTCCACAACCTCTCCTTTGAGGTGGCGCGGGGAGAAGTGCTCGGCTTTTTGGGCCCCAATGGCGCCGGGAAAACGACGGCAATGCGGATTCTCACGGGATTTTTTCCGCCGTCGGAAGGGAGGGTCACCCTCAATGGCGTTGACCTTGCGAAAGAGCCGAAGGAGGTGAAGCGCCGAATCGGCTACCTCCCCGAGCAGCTTTCACTTTACGGGGACCTTCGCGTGGAAGAATTTTTGAAATTCGTCGCGGAAGCGAAAGGCCTCGGGCGAAACCGAATCCAGCCCGAAGTTGTGGAAAAAATGTCCCAGTGCGGGCTCGTAGAAGCCGGGAAGCGCCTGATTGGTCATCTCTCCAAGGGCTACAAGCAGCGCGTCGGCCTGGCGCAGGCGTTGGTGGGCAATCCGGACGTTTTGATTCTCGACGAGCCCACGAATGGCCTCGACCCGCAGCAGATTATTGAAATCCGCGGGCTCATCCGCGAACTCGGGCGCGAGCGGACGCTCATCCTTTCCACGCATATCCTTCCCGAAGTCAGTCAGGTCTGCGGGCGGGTTCTCATTCTGAATCAGGGCCGGATTGTGGCGCAGGGGAGGCCCGAAGATCTTGAGCGGGGGCTCGGAGGGCGGCAGGAAATCGTCGTCCGGATTGGGGCGAGGCGGGAAGGGGTGGAGCGGATTTTTCAAGAAATTCCGGGCGTCGAATCGGTCGAGAAGATTCGGGAGGAGGACCACGAGACGACCTGCCTTCTCCAGGCCAGCCCTTACCAAGAGCTTCGCTCTGAGATTTCAAAGCGGGTGGTGGAGGCCGGCCTTCCGCTCCTTGAACTCACGACGAAGCGCCTGAGCCTTGAGGACATTTTCCTTAAACTTGTTGTCTCGGAGGAAGGGAGCGCAGCCCGCGAGGAGGGAGTCTTCAATGGAAGAAAGTAGGCGGTTCCCCTTTTGGGGGGCGTGGGTCATTTTCAAAAAGGATGTGGCGGCCTTTTTCCGTTCGTGGGCCGGGATTCTTGTCCTTTTTTCCTTTCTCCTCGTGGCCGGAATTTTCTTCACCCTTTTTATCCTGGGTTACAGCTCCCTTTCGCTTGAGGCGGCCCGTCAAGGTTATGAGGGGATTGAGGGGCTGAACCTCACGCGATTTGTCATGGGGGCCTTTCTCCTCAATTTGGGGGCGCTCCTCCTTTTTCTTTCGCCCTTGATTTCGATGCGTTCATTGGCGGAAGAAAGGAAGACCGGAACGCTGGAGCTCCTTTACACCTACCCCCTGAGTGACCTTGAAATCCTCCTCGGGAAATATTTCGCGCTCGTGGCCGAGCTCGCGCTCCTCTTCGGCCCCACGGTCACGTACCTGGGCGTCATTCACGCCCTCGGAGAGAAGGTCGATTTCGGGGTTGTCGGGGCCGGGGCGCTCGGTTTCTTTCTCCTCGGCGCCACGTATCTTGCCTGCGGGATTTTTTTCTCCTCGCTCACGGAGAATCAAATCCTGGCGGCCGGGCTTACCTTTTCGCTCCTCGTCGGCTTCTGGGTCCTGGATTGGGTTGCAGGCTTTCTCCCGCTCGCCTGGGGAAATTGGCTGAGCGCCCTTTCGCCTTTGGTTCACTTTCGGGATTTTTCACTCGGCATTATTGATTTGCGGGATGTGACCTACTTTCTCGGGACCGTTGCCTTCTTTTTATTTTTGACACTCCAACGGATTGAAGTGAGGAACTGGAAGGGATAGGGATGAAGCGGCCCAAGTACCTTCCGCAACAGTTGAATCTTTTGATAGCGAGCGCCCTTTTCTTCGCCATCCTCGTGGTGACTTACCAACTCGCGGGCCGGGCGAACCATCGCTTCGATTTGACGCGGGAAAAAGTCTATTCGGCCTCCCGGGAGACGGCGGCGGCCTTGGCCGAGATGAGCCGGGGTCCCATCGGAGTGCACGCCTATTTTTCCGAGAACGACCCGGCGCGGCGTGAGTTTGAAATTCTTCTGAAGGAATTGTCGACCAAGCACCCGAAGTTTCGGTATCGATTTTTTGACCCGGACCGCTCGCCTTCGGAGGCGCGAAAAGATCGGGTCTCAAGCTACCGGACGTCGGTCCTCGAATATGAAGGGCGTCAGGAGCGCATTCAAAGTGTGCAGGAAGAAGTGGTCACGAACGCCCTGATTCGCCTGGCCCATCCTGAGACGCAGACGATTTGCTTCACCAAAGGACATGGTGAAAATTCCCTTTTTGACACCGACCGGACCGGCCTCTCCGGGTGGAAACAGGTTCTCGAGGACCACCAATTTCAGGTGAGAGAAGTCGAGACGGTCGGCCAACCGGTTCCCGAGGAATGCCGGGTCCTTGTGATTACCGGCCCCCGTTACGAACTTTTCCCGCAGGAGCTTTCGGTTTTTCAAAAATATCCGCTGGAGGGAAAAGGACTTCTTCTTTTGGTCGACCCGATGGACCCGGGCGAGGGGGAAAGCTTTCACAAGCTTCTTGAGCCTTTCGGGGTGAAGTTGGGAAGAGATGTCATCATTGACAAGGTGAGCAAGCTCGTCGGCGGAGATTACCTCCTGCCCTTGGTGAGTCAGTATGCCGAGCACCCCATTACCCGGCGCTTCAACGTGGCGACCTTTCTTCCGATTGCGCGGACGGTGAGCCGGGCGCCCGTGATTCGCGGAAAGGCCGAGGTCGTTGAGCTCGCCTTCACCACACCGGGAAGCTGGGCCGAGACGGACCTTAAGACGCTCGAACAGGGAGAGGCGGAGCTCAGTCCGGGAGTGGACCGCGTGGGCCCGGTTCCGGTGGCGGTGGCGTCCGAGTTCCGGAAGGCGAGGGTCGCGGTGGTGGGAGACAGCGACTTCGTGACGAACACGCATCTCGGGCTCTCGGGAAACAGAGATTTCGCCCTCAACCTTCTCCTGTGGCTCGTCCGGGACGACCGCTGGATTGCCGTCCGGACGAAAGCGACAAAATTCGAGCCTCTTTTTTTGAAGGGAAATCAGCCGGCCGGAATTGCCCTTTTTTCGATTGGCCTCCTCCCCTTCACCGCCTTGGCCGGGGGTTCCGTCGGGATTTGGCGCCGGCGGCGCAAGAGTCTTTAACCGTGAAATTTTCCCGGACGGTTTTTCTTGCCCTCCTTCTCACCGGCTTGGGCGGCACCTACTTTTTCTTGACCCGCTCGGTTTCCTCCAGCGGGGCGGCGATTCCCGCGAAACTCCTGGCCCTCTCGCAGGGTGATTTTGTTTCCTCCCTGGAGATTGAAAACAGGGTTTCAAAGGAGGCTTTTTCTCTCGTTCGCGGGGAAGGGGGCTGGGTCATCAAGCCGGGAATGGGGGAGGGGCTCAAATATGCCGCGGAAAATTTTCTGGTTGAGGGAATGGCCTCGGCCCTCACGATGAGCCAGCGGGTCAGGCGGTTTCCGGGCGGCGAAAATCGAGAGGCGGAATTTGGCCTCGATTCGCCAAAAATTCGAATCGGGGTGACGACCGAGAAGGACCCGGCGCGCCGCTTCCTCCTTTTGGGGGACGAGGCGCCGGTCGGGGGCGAGATTTACGCGCGATGGGAAGGAGAGAGTGAGATTTTTATGATTCCCTCCCCGGTGAAGGCCTCCTTCGAGCGAAGCATCTATTCACTCCGGCAGAAGAAGCTTTTCCGGGTGAATTGGGAGGAAATCACTTCGATTGAGGCCAAGGTCGGAAAAGAGAGATTTCGTCTCGCCAGACAAGGGGAGAAGTGGCGGGCCGTCGTGCCGGCTTTGAAGGAAGAAATTCCAGCTGAAAAGGTGCTCGATTTGATTTATGCTTTTCGTTCCCTTTACGTGAAGGAGTTCCTCGACGGAGAGGACCCGTCGCTTCCGGAGTTCGGCTTGGGAAGCCGGGCCAATTCCTTGGCGCTTGAAGCGGCCGGTGAAATTGAAAAGTTAATTCTGGGAAGGCGGGCGGCCGAAAAGGACGCGCTCTACGCCCGGCGGGAGAAGGAAAATCTCGTGGTCCTCGTCGCGAAGCCGAATGTCAGCGCCGTCCTCGAGAATCTCAGGGGAATTTTTAGTACGCCGTTTGACAAATTCGTAGCCGGTTTCAACCCCCTCACCCTCCCCTCTCCCCCTCTGGGGGAGAGGGTTAAGGGTGAGGGGG
>CAYJTI010000069.1:0-1057 GCA_964373135.1 uncultured bacterium
TTCATCTGACTCGGGAGCCCGCCCACATTGTGGTGGGACTTAATCGTGCTCGTCGGGCCGCCATAGACAGAAACCGATTCGATGACATCCGGATAAAGCGTCCCTTGGGCGAGGAAAGGGACCCGGCCCAATTTTCGGGTTTCTTTTTCAAAGACGCGAATGAAGAGACGGCCGATGATTTTTCGCTTTGCCTCCGGGTCCGTCACCCTTTTGAGCGCCCGAAGAAATTCCCTTTCTGCCTTGACCCTTCGGATGTTCATCTGAAAATGCCTGCGAAAGACCTGGTTGACCCGCTCCGCCTCCTCGTGGCGGAGGAGCCCGTTGTCGACAAAAATGCAGGTGAGACGTTTTCCAACCGCCCGGTGGACCAGAATCGCGGCGACGGAGGAATCGACGCCGCCCGAAAGACCCAGCACCACCTTCTCCTCCCCCACTTGATTCCGGATTTTCTCCACCGCCTCTTCAATAAAAGAGCGGGGCGTCCAATCCGGCTTCAAATTTGAAATTCGGAAAAGGAAATTGGCGAGGATTCGGCTCCCGAGCGGGGTGTGGACAACTTCGGGATGAAACTGGACGCCGTAAATCTGCCGCTGGGGGTCACGGATAGCGGCAAAAGCGGAACTTGACGTGTGCGCCAGCGCCTCGAAGCCGGGAGGGAGCTTCACGAGATGGTCCCCATGACTCATCCAGCAGGGAAATTTTCGGGGAAGGCCGTTGAAGAGGCCGTCGGGTGTGTCGACCAAAAGCTCGGCGTGACCGTACTCCCGCTTTTCCGTCCGTTTGACCTTCCCCTTGAAAAGATATCCGACCAGCTGGTGACCGTAGCAGATGCCGAGGATGGGAAGATTCAGATTAAAAATCTGCGCGGCCGGAAAGGGGGCTTTCCGGGCATACACATTGGCCGGGGAGCCGGAGAAAATCAGGGCCCGGGGATGATGGGAGAGAATTTCCGCCACCGGGGCATGGTAAGGAAGGATAAGCGAGTAGACTTTCTCTTCGCGGATTCGCCGCGCAATGAGCTGGGTGTATTGTGAGCCGAAATCAAGAACAATCACCG
>CAYJTI010000069.1:1067-7620 GCA_964373135.1 uncultured bacterium
AAAAACAGTTTTTGTTTTTAAATCCGCCGGTTCCGGCGTACCGGTTCCCCCAACACGCTTCCTCGGAGAACCGGTACCGGGGGGACAGTTTTCCGCCGCTTGCGGCGGAACGACGAAGCAATCTCAAAATCTGAGATTGCTTCGCAATGACAACGCCCCTTCTCATTTCATCATCCCCACCCGCTGCACGCTCTGGAAAAGTTTCCCCTCTGTCTTAATGGCCGGGGCGATGACAATCTCGGTGAGATGAAACTCTTTGATGTCGCGCGCGCCGACGTTCCCGAGGCAGGTCCGGAGCGCTCCCACGAGGTTCTGCGTTCCGTCATCGAGGCGGGCCGGACCGAAAAGAATTTCCTCCAGGCTGCCCGTCGTGCCGACACGGATTCGAGTCCCCCGCGGCAAATTCACATGCGGCGTCGCCATCCCCCAGTGGTAACCGCGGCCGGGCGCCTCTTTCGCGCGGGCAAAGGCCGAGCCAATCATGACCGCATCGGCCCCGCAGGCAAAGGCCTTGCAGACTTCGCCTCCCGTGGACATTCCTCCGTCGGCGATAATGGGAACATAGCGCTCCCTCTTTTTAAAATAAAGGTCGCGCGCGGCGGCCGTGTCGACAACGGCCGTCACCTGCGGCACCCCCAGGCCGAGAACGCCCCGCGTGGTGCAGGCGGACCCGGGTCCAATTCCAACCAAGATGGCGGCACAGCCGGTTTCCATGAGCTCCAGGGCGACTTTGTAAGTGACGCAGTTTCCCAGAATCACCGGGATTTTCATTTCTTTCGTGAATTTGGAAAAATTCACGACCTGGTAAGCCTTGGCAAGATGCCGGGCCGTGGTCACGGTCGACTGGACGACAAAGAGGTCGGCTCCGGCCTCCTGGGCGATTCGGCCGAATTTTTCGGCCCGCTGGGGAATCGAGCTCACCACGGCCGGGGCCTTTCCCTTTTTAATTTGCTGAATGCGCTTGGCGACTAATTTTTCTTTAACAGGTTCCGTGTAAATCTTTTGAACCAGTTCGGTTGCCTTCTCAGACGTCGCCCTGGCTATCTGCTCGAAGATTTCCTTGGGGTTCTCATAACGCGTTTGAATCCCTTCCAGATTCAAGACGGCAAGGGCGCCGAGCTTCCCCATTTTGACGGCAAAAGCCGGGTCGACCACGCCGTCCATGGCCGAGGCGAGAAAGGGGACCGGATACGAGTGGCCATTAATCTCCCAGTGGAGGTCGACCTCATCCGGGTTAATCGTCACCTCGCCCGGAACCAGCGCAATCTCGTCGAACCCGTAGGCCCGTCTTGCCTTCCGGTCCCTCCCGATGAACTCAGCCATCTGACGGTACCGGTTCTCGCGTACCGGTTCTGGCAGAACCGGTACCGAGGGGACAGTTTTCCAAAACACGAAGGGCCAGACGGTTAGGTCTGGCCCTTTTTTCGATAAGTTCTTGAACCATGCGATATGCTACTGAAGAGAGGTCACTTTGTCAACGTCCGCCAACCGCACGTCCGCCAACCGCAAAAAAGAAAAGGGGACAGGCAAACCACTTCGACAGTTTGCCTGTCCCCTTTTCTCAGAAATTATTTCTTCTTTTCTTTTTCTCCCTCTTTCGGCTTCTCGGCCACCGCGCACTCGGTCGTGATGAAGAGCCCCGCAATCGACGCCGCATTTTCAAGGGCGATTCGAACCACCTTCGTCGGGTCAATGACCCCTTGCTCGCTCAAATCGCCAAACTCGCCCAGTTCCGCGTTGAATCCGAATCCCCCCTTTTCATCGAGGACTTTTCGGACCACGACCGAGCCGTCCGAGCCCGCATTGGCGGCAATCCGGCGGGCCGGCTCTTCAAGCGCCCTTCGGACAATCCGGGCACCGGTCGCTTCGTCGCCCGCGAGTTTCAGTTCTGCAATCGCGGAAAGGCTCCGGAGAAAGGCGACCCCCCCGCCGGGAACAATTCCCTCCTCGACGGCCGCGCGGGTGGCATGCAGCGCATCTTCGATTCGCGCCTTCTTCTCCTTCATCTCCACTTCCGTCGCCGCCCCGACGCGAATCACGGCGACCCCGCCTGAAAGTTTGGCGAGCCGCTCCTGAAGTTTTTCCTTGTCGTATTCGGAATCCGATTTCTCAACCTGAGCCCGAATCTGCTCGCATCGAGCTTTGATTTCTTTCGAGGAGCCGGCCGCGGCGACAATCGTGGTGTTGTCCTTGTCCACCACGACGCGCTCACAGGTCCCGAGCATCGTCAAGTCGACATTCTCAAGCTTGACCCCCAAATCTTCTGAAATGAATTTTCCGCTGGTGAGGATGGCGATATCTTCCATCATCGCCTTCCGGCGGTCGCCGAAACCCGGCGCCTTGACGGCACAAACGGCCAAGACCCCTCGAAGCTTATTCACCACGAGCGTCGCCAGGGCCTCTCCCTCCACCTCCTCGCTGAAAAGCACAAGGGGCTTCCCGGCCCGCGCCACCTGCTCGAGAAGAGGAATGAGCTCTTTCACCACCGAAATCTTCTTCTCATAAATCAGGAGGTAAGGCTCCTTCAGCACGCATTCCATTCGTTCCGCATCGGTCACGAAGTAGGGGGAGATGTAACCCCGGTCGAACTGCATTCCCTCGACGACCTCCAGGTCGGTCTTCATGGTGTTGGATTCCTCGACGGTAATGACCCCCTCTTTTCCGACCTTCTCAAGCGCCTCGGCCAAGAGTTTTCCGATGGCCGGGTCGTTATTCGCGCTGATGGTTCCGACCGCCTCAATGTCGGAACGGCCCTTGACGGATTTGGAGAGCTTCTTCAGAGATTCGACGACCGCTTGGGCGGCCTTGTCGATTCCCCGTTTGAGGGACATCGGATTGGCGCCGGCCGTGACGTTTTTCAGGCCTTCGGTCACGATGGACTGCGCCAGCACGGTCGCGGTCGTGGTCCCGTCCCCGGCCAGTTCCGAGGTTTTCTCCGCCACCTCCCGAACCATCTGCGCCCCCATATTCTCATAGGGGTCTTTCAGGTCGATTTCCTTGGCCACGGTGACCCCGTCTTTCGTAATCACGGGCGCCCCGAATTTCCGCTCGAGGACCACATTTCGCCCCCGGGGGCCGAGGGTCACCCCGACGGTTTTTGAAAGGAGGTCGACGCCCCGCTTGAGGCGGGCCCGTGCCTCTTCGGCATAAGAAAGTTGTTTCGCGGCCATGTTATTCCCCTTCAAAGACAGCGAGGATCTCGCTCTCTTTCAGCACCTTGTGCTTTTTTCCATCGATTAAAATTTCATCGCCCGCATACTTGCCGAAAATCACGCGGTCTCCCTGTTTCACCTCGGGCGGTTGAACCTTCCCCGACTCAAGCACCTTCCCTACCCCCACCGCGATGACCTTCCCTTCTGTTTTCTCCTCCTTGGCGGTGTCGGGAAGAATAATTCCCCCTCTGCTCTTCTCTTCCGCTTCCAAAACTTCTACCAGCACCTTGTCGCCTAACGGTTTAATCTTCATGGCTCTTTCTCCTTCTCAATTCCTGCTTTTTCATTTTTAATTTTTCATTCTTAATTTTTCATTGCCTTTCAATACATCCCGCCCATTCCGCCGCCGGGCGGCATCCCGCCGGGCATCTGCATTTTCTCTTCTTCCGGAATCTCCGTCACGAGCGCCTCGGTCGTGAGAAGCAGGGCGGCGATGCTCGCGGCATTTTCCAAGGCATTGCGGGTGACCTTCTTCGGGTCAATGATTCCCGATTCGAGGAGGTCTTCAAACTGAGCGGTCTCGGCGTTAAAACCAAAACCCCCTTTTTCCTGTTTGATTCGCTGCACCACGACCGAACCCTCTTCGCCCGCATTTTCCACAATCAGACGAAGCGGCTCCTCCAGGGACCGGCGGACGATTTCGACGCCGATTTGTTCGTCTCCGGTGAGACGGAGTTTCTCGAGCGCGGAGTTCGCGCGAAGCAGGGCCACGCCGCCGCCGGGAACGATTCCCTCCTCCACGGCAGCCCGGGTCGCATGAAGCGCGTCTTCCACGCGCGCCTTCTTCTCCTTCATCTCGGTCTCGGTGGCCGCTCCGACATGAACGACCGCGACTCCCCCGGCCAATTTTGCCAGCCGCTCCTGGAGTTTTTCACGGTCGTAGTCGGAGTCGGTCTCTTCAATCTGCTTCTTAAGCTGACCGATGCGGCCTTGAATCTCAGCCGACTTTCCACCGCCCTCAATCAGGGTGGTGTTTTCCTTGTCAATGACCACCCGTTTGGCGCGTCCGAGGTCTCTCACTTGAACATTCTCGAGTTTGATGCCCAGATCTTCGGTGAGCGCCTTGCCGCCGGTGAGAATCGCAATGTCTTCCAGCATCGCCTTTCTCCGGTCGCCATAACCGGGCGCCTTGACCGCACAGCCGGAAAGCGTCCCACGGATTTTGTTGACGACGAGCGTGGCCAAGGCCTCCCCTTCGACCTCTTCGGCCACAATGAGAAGCGGTTTTCCGGCACGGGCCACGGCCTCCAGCACGGGCAGGAGGTCTTTCATGGCGGAAATTTTCTTTTCGTGGATGAGGATGAAGGGGTCTTCCAGAGCGCATTCCATTCGTTCGGCGTCGGTCACGAAGTAAGGAGAGAGGTAGCCTTGGTCGAACTGCATTCCCTCGACCACATCGAGGGTGGTGGCGGTGGTCTTGGACTCTTCGACCGTAATGACGCCGTCTTTGCCGACCTTTTCCATCGCCTCGGCGATGAGGTTGCCGATGGTGGAATCGTTATTGGCGGCAATCGCCGCCACCTGGGCCGTTTCCTTCTTATCTTTAATGGTCTTGGCGAGTTTCGTGAGCTCCTCGATGACGGCGGTGACCGCTTTCTCAATGCCCCGCTTGAGGGCCATGGGATTGGCGCCGGCCGTCACATTTTTGAGGCCTTCTCGGTAAATGGCCTGCGCCAGAACCGTGGCGGTCGTGGTGCCGTCCCCGGCCGTGTCCGAGGTCTTCGACGCCACCTCCTTCACCATCTGCGCGCCCATGTTTTCATAAGGGTCTTCGAGTTCAATTTCCTTGGCGACGGTCACGCCATCTTTGGTCACGGTGGGGGAACCGAACTTTTTCTCAAGGACGACGTTGCGCCCTTTGGGGCCCAGGGTCACCTTGACCGCATCGGCGAGTTTGTCAACGCCCCGAAGGACTAACCGTCTTGCTTCGTCTTCAAAGACAATCTGCTTTGCCATTTTAAATCCTCCTGTCTTGCTTGAGTTTGCTCCGAGGAACTTCTTCGGAAACTACTTTCGGGCGGAATTTTGAACTATTTCAAACAGCCCCGTCACCGGGCCGGCGCCCAATCCAGTTTTAGCACTCTTGCCCGACGAGTGCTAATTCTAATCACCGAACTCGGCATGTCAAGAGTTTTTTGCTGTTGGGCACCACGGTGCCAGGCCTACAGGTTGGCTTTGCAAGTTTGCCTGTCCCCTTAAAGGAGCCTGTCCCCTTTCGCTTTGAAGGCCTCTACCAACGACTTGAGGGTAAGGTTGGGGTCGACAATATCGACGCTGGAGGCGTAGCGGGCAATGGACGTTGCCAGCCCTCCTGTAGCCACCACACGGAATCCTCTTCCGAATCGGCGCCGGAACCTGCGAACAAGGCCGTCGGTCATGGCCCCGTATCCCTGTAAGATGCCGGCCTCCATGCCTGAGCGGGTATCCCGCCCCAAAAGTTTGCCTGTCCCCCTAAAGGAGCCTGTCCCCTTTTCTCTAGGGAAGCGGAGGGAGGGAAGGAGAGCGGTCCCCTCACAAAGTGCTCTAAAGGCTAGCTCCGGGCCAGGAATAATGAGGCCCCCTTCGAAGACCCCCTTCGGGCCCAAATAGTCGCACGTAAGCGCCGTTCCGTAATCCAAAATCAAAAGGGGGGGTTTATATAATCTCGAAGCACCGAAAGCTGTGACTAGGCGGTCGCTTCCTAGCTTACTAATGTCCCTATACTTATGCCTAATTTTTACCTTTAAATTCCTCCCCACAACCCATACCCTTTGGCCTCCACTCCGACTGGCCATTTTCTTAACTTTCCCTGTCAAATATGGGACGACGGACGAGAGAAATAGATGGGATTCTGGGTAGGCGTTAACAAACCTAATCAATTTATTCCTAAAAAGTGGGAAATTATTCGAACTAACCCTTCCGATTCGCCCGAGCCTCCCTTTCACAAAGAGGCCGAAGCTAATAGACGTATTCCCGATGTCGACACAAATCAACGGGGGGAGTTTTCCGAGAGGGGGCCTTCTCATAGGAACCGGTTCAAATTTTTCTTAAGCTCACGGAGGAGCGATTTGAGGAGAGCTTCTCTGGGATGTTTCTTCCGGGTCTCCTCCCAAAGAGAGGTCGCCCCAGGGACAAGCTCGCCCGCCTTTGCGTTCACATTTAATCCAACCCCCACGACTACGCTCTCCAAATCTCCGTTGGCCCGGCCTTTTGCCTCCACGAGCACCCCGCAGATTTTCCGTCCGTGCACCATGACGTCGTTCGGCCGCCTGAAGGTGGCGTGAATCCCGCACCGCCTCTCGAGAACCCGTTGAACACTCCGGCAGGCAATCTGCGTCAGAAGCGGGGCCTTCGGCGCCTTA
>CAYJTI010000070.1:0-7542 GCA_964373135.1 uncultured bacterium
TGGAGCTCACGGACGAGAGCTGGTACCTCGTCAGGAACACGCCGGGGATTTCGGGCTTCGTCGGGTCGGGAAAAAAACCGATTCCGCTTTCGGAGACAGAGGTGAATCAGATTCTCCGTCAGCAGGAAGAGAAAACGGCCAAGCCGAAACCGAAGGTTGAGTTTGGCATCGGAGAAAGTGTCCGGGTGAAGGAGGGGGCGTTCGCCAATTTTAACGGGACGATCGAGGAAATTAACCCGAACCGGGGAAAGCTGAAGGTTTTGGTCAGTATCTTCGGCCGCTCGACGCCCGTGGAGCTTGAATACTGGCAGGTGGAAAAGATCTAAATGGCTAAAAAAATTGTGACACGAGTCAAACTTCAGGTTCCGGCGGGACAGGCGAACCCGGCGCCCCCCATCGGGCCGGCCTTGGGACAGCACGGGGTCAACATTATGGAATTTTGCAAGCAGTTCAACGAGCGGACCAAGGAGAAAACCGGGACGATCCTGCCGGTGGTCATCACGATTTTCGAGGACAAGACCTTTACCTTTATTCTCAAATCGCCGCCGGTTTCGGCTCTTTTAAAGAAAGCGGCGGGCCTCGCCAAGGCCTCTCCGGAACCGGGCCGGACGACTATTGGCAAAGTGACACGCCAGCAGGTTGAGCAGATTGCCCGTGAAAAAATGGCGGATCTCAATACCACGAAGCTCGACCGGGCCGTCCGGCTCGTGGAAGGTTCGGCGCGAAGCATGGGGATTGAAGTGGGAGGAGCTTCCTGAGATGGCCCCGGCAGCGGTTGAGGCTCGAAGCAAGCGATACAAGAAGAGGGCGGCCCTTGTGGAAGAGGGAAAATTTTATTCCATCTCGGAGGCGGTCAAAATCCTGAAACAGCTTCCCGAATCCCGCTACGACGAAACGGTGACTCTCAACCTCCAACTCGGCATCCGGCCGGAGCAGACGGAGGAAATGGTCCGAGGGACGGTGGCCCTTCCCTACGGGACGGGGCGAAAAATTCGGGTGATCTGTTTTTGCAAGGGAGAGGGCGCTCGAGCGGCCCAGCAGGCGGGGGCGGATGTGGTGGGCGCCGAGGATCTGGTTCAAAAGATCCAGGGGGGGTGGCTTGATTTTGATCTGGTCGTGGCGCATCCCGATATGATGCGCGAAGTGAGCAAATTGGGAAAGACGTTGGGACCGAAGGGGCTGATGCCTTCGCCTAAGAGCGGGACCGTGACGCCGGATGTCGGGAAGGCGGTCAAGGAGCTGAAGGCCGGGCGGATCGAATTTAAGAGCGATAAGACCGGCGGTCTCCATGCGGCCGTGGGAAAAGTTTCGTTCCAAGAAGCGGCCCTCGAGGAAAACCTGCGCACGCTCATCCGAGCCATCCAGGATGCGAGGCCGGCTGCTGTCAAAGGGAATTTTTTGAAACGGGCGGCCGTGGCCCCCTCGCAGGGCCCGGGGATCACGCTCGCCGTTTCTTCCTTATAGGAATTGTTTAAAAGTCAACGATGGTCATGGCCCTGGAACGAGAAAGCAAAGTGAGGGAGAAAAAAGGGGAAATTCCACTCGAAAAGCAGCTGATGCGGGCTGAAATCGAGAAGGAATTTCAGGCGAATCCCCATGTTTTCTTCAGCCGATTCGAGCGGCTGAACGTCCAGGAGATGAGTGAGCTCCGGCGAAGCCTGGAGAAGGTTTCGAGGCGCACGCTGGTCGTAAAACACTCCCTCGCGAAGAAAATCTTGGAGAAGATGGAACTTTCGGAGGCGTCCAAATTGCTCGAGGGTTCCATCCTCGTCACGTTGGGCGGCGGGGAGCCGCAGACGATTTCAAAGACGCTGGCCGATTTCGTGAAAACCCACGAGGGCCTCCAGCTGAAGGGAATGATTTTTGAAAGAAAGGTTTATGGGGATGACTTTGTCAAAGAACTCGCCAAGCTCCCCTCAAGACACGAGCTTTTGGCGCTCGTGGCAACCACGTTGAAATCTCCCATTGCCCGATTGGCCCTGGGATTAAGAGGGATCTTGCAATCGTTCGTAATCGCGTTGAGTGAAGTTCAGAAGAAGAAAACGCAATCTTAAGGAGGATCGTCATGACAACGGAAGCGAAAGTGGAAGAGAAGAAGGTAGAAGAAAAGAAGGCGGACGAAAAGAAGGAGGGGAAATCAGCCAAGAGTCAGTCCGGAAAAGTGTCGGAACTCTTAGAGGCTGTCAAACACCTCTCCGTTCTGGAGCTGGCTGAGCTTGTGAAGGCCATGGAACAGGAATTTGGGGTTTCGGCCCAGGCAGCGGTCGCCGTGGGGGTCCCGGGAGGGGCCGGAGCCGCTGGGGGGAAGGCGGGTGCTCCTGCCGCCGAGGAGAAGACTACCTTTCAAGTCATCTTAGCCTCGAGCGGAGACAAAAAGATCCAAGTCATTAAAGAGATCCGGGCGATCACCAATCTCGGACTCAAAGAGGCGAAGGATCTCGTCGAGAGCGCCCCGAAACCGATTAAGGACGGGGTGGCCAAGGCAGACGCCGAAAAGATGAAACAGCTCCTCGAATCCGCCGGCGCCAAAGTAGAGATTAAATGACTCAGTTTGACCGTTTTCCTATTTCCATCTCCTCTCCCCCTTTGGGGGAGAGGATAAAGGTGAGGGGGATGAAGCGATGGCCTTTTCCCCTCACCCTCGCCCTCTCCCAAAGGGAGAGGGGAGAAAAACGGTCAGACTGAGTAACTCTAGGCTGGGAAAATGAAGTTAGCACCTTGTGCCACTCAGGATGACTTGGGCATGAATAAGGAGGGAAACGGATGTGCGCTTTCATTAAGCGAGAGAATTTCAATAAGGTTGCGGAATGCATGGAGATTCCGAGCCTGGTGGAAATCCAGGTCAAGTCTTACGAGGAGTTCCTGCAGACCGAGGAAGGCAAACGGCGTCGAAAGCGCCAGGGGCTCGAAGCGGCGTTTCAAGACAGCTTTCCCATCGAGAGTTTTGATGGGGCCTGCCGCCTGGAGTATCTGGGCTACACCCTTGGGCAACCCAAGTATTCCATTGCCGAGTGCCACAAGCGGGGAATCACCTATGCGGCACCGCTCAAGGTCAAGCTCCGTCTGGTCCGCAAGGGGATTGCAAAGGAGCAGGAGGTTTACATCGGTGAACTTCCGCTGATGACCGACACCGGCACCTTTGTCATCAACGGGGCCGAGCGGGTCGTCGTGAGCCAGCTCCACCGTTCGCCCGGGATTTCGCTCGAGGAGACCCTTCATCCGAGCGGAAAGCGGATCTACAGCGTCCGAATCATTCCTTACCGGGGGGCCTGGATTGAATTCGAGGCCGACATTAACGACGTCATCTACGCTTACATTGACCGGCGCCGAAAAATTCTCGCCACGACCCTCCTCCGGGCCGTGGGCTACTCGACCAGTTATGACATCCTCAAATCGCTCTATCCCATCGAGAAGGTCACCGATCTTGACCGGACTTCCATTAAGAAAGTTGAAGGGGAGTTCCTCGCTCACGACGTTCTCCACCCCGAGACGAAGGAACCGATCGCCTTGGCCGGCACCCGGCTCACCAAAGAACTCCTCAACGTGATGGTCTCCAATCAAGTCACCTCGCTCCAAATCGTGAAGCTCCCCGGAGACGACCTCACCCTGATGAATACCCTGGAGCGGGACCCTTACCACAACTCAGAAGAGGCGCAGATTGCCATTTACCGGAGAATTCGCCCCGGTGACCCCCCCACCCCGGATCGAGCCAAGGATTTGATCGACAAGCTCTTTTTCGATCCCCAGCGCTACGACCTCGGAGTCGTGGGCCGATTTATGCTGAACCGGAAACTCGAGGTCAAAACCGAGGACAGCCAGACAACGCTCCAACGGGACGACATCATGAAGGTCGTTGACAAGCTCCTGAAACTTCGGTCGGGCGAGGCCAAGGTTGATGACATCGACCACTTGGGGAACCGGCGCGTCCGTTCTGTGGGAGAGTTACTTCAGAACCAGTTCCGGGTCGGCCTGGCACGAATGAAGCGCTCCTGCCTCGAGCGGATGTCCATTTACGACCTTGACGCCGCGATGCCGCACAACCTCATTAATCCGAAGCTCATCTCAGCGGCGATCCGTGATTTCTTCGGCCGAAGCCAGCTGTCGCAATTCATGGACCAGACCAATCCGCTGGCCGAGCTCACGCATAAGAGACGGTTGAGCGCCCTCGGCCCCGGCGGTCTGTCGCGTGAGCGGGCCGGATTTGAAGTCCGTGACGTTCACCCCTCCCACTACGGCCGAATTTGTCCCATCGAAACCCCGGAAGGCCCCAACATCGGATTAATCGCCTCCCTCAGCACCTTCGCCCGCGTCAATGACATCGGTTTCATCGAGACCCCTTACCGCAAGGCCGAGAAGGGCCGCGTGACCGACCGGATTGAGTATCTCACGGCCGACATCGAAGACCGTTTTGCGATTGCTCAAGCCAATGCCCGGATCGACAAGCACGGCCACTTCCTCGATGAGACGGTTTCCTGCCGTTATCAGAGCGACTTCCGAAAAAAGAAACCCGAAGAGATTGACTACATGGACGTCTCTCCGAAGCAGCTCGTGAGCGTGGCCGCTTCCCTCATTCCCTTTTTGGAGCATGACGACGCGAACCGCGCCTTGATGGGCTCGAACATGCAGCGCCAAGCCGTCCCCCTTCTCGTGACCGAGGCGCCTCTGGTGGGGACCGGGATGGAATACCGCGTCGCAAAAGATTCGGGCGCGACGATTGTTTCCCGGACTCGGGGAACGGTGAAGCATGTGGATGCGAGCCAAATTGTGGTGGACGATTTTGCCTACCGGCTGAAGAAGTTTGAGCGTTCCAACGCCGGCACCTGCATTAATCAGCGCCCGCTCGTGAAGGTCGGGGACAAGGTGAAGCGGGGCGATATCTTAGCGGACGGGGCGGGGACTCAGGGAGGGGAGCTCGCGCTGGGACGAAATGTCCTCGTGGCCTTTCTCCCCTGGCGCGGTTACAACTTTGAAGACGCCATCCTGGTGAGCGAACGGCTGGTGAAGGAAGACACCTACACCTCTCTTCATATTGAAGAGTTTGAAATCGAAGCCCGCGAAACGAAACTCGGCCCTGAAGAAATTACGCGCGATATTCCGAATGTGAGCGAAGAGGCCTTGAAGAGTCTCGATAAGGAGGGCGTGGTCTACGTCGGGGCCGAGGTGAAGTCGGGGGACATCCTCGTCGGGAAAATCACGCCAAAATCCGAGACCGAACTTTCACCCGAGGAGAAACTCCTCCGCGCCATTTTTGGCGAGAAGGCAGGGGATGTCCGGGACGCCTCCCTCACGGTCCCGCCCGGTGTTGAAGGGATCATTGTGGATGTGAAGGTCTTTGCGCGCAAGGAGAGCCGGACCAAGACCCGTGAAGAGCGCCGTCAGGAGAACAAGGAAATCGAAAGCATTAAGGAAGAATATCAAGAGCGGATTAACACGCTCAAGCTTGAGAGACTTCAGAAGCTCTCTTCGATGCTGATCGGGAAGAAGCTGACTGAGGATCTCTTGGACGATATTCTCGGAGAAACGTTAATCAAGGCCGGTCACACGATTGAAAGGAAAGACATCAAGAAACTGGACCGGTGTGATTGGGAGAGCATTCGTCTCGAGGAGGAGCCCGAACTGGAAGAGAGCATTCGCAAGATCGCCCGGGTGTGGGGAGACGAAATCGACGAATTGATTGAGGAAAGGGCCCGCCGGGTCGACCGGGTCAAAAAGGGGGATGAACTTCCGCCCGGAGTCCTTAAGAAAGTGGTGGTCTACGTCTGCTCAAAGAGAAAACTTTCGGTGGGGGACAAGATGGCGGGCCGCCACGGAAATAAAGGGGTGATTGCGAAAATCCTTCCCGAGGAGGACATGCCTTTCCTTCCGGACGGCACGCCGGTGGAGATCGTTCTGAATCCTCTGGGGGTTCCTTCCCGAATGAACGTGGGACAAATTCTCGAGACCCACTTGGGGTGGGCCTCGAAGGCGCTCGGGATTTACCTCGAGACCCCCGTTTTTAGCGGGGTGACGGAGAGTGAAATCAAAGCCCTCCTTGAGAAGGCCAAGCTCCCGGGGGATGGGAAAACGGCTCTTTTTGACGGACGGACAGGGGAGCCCTTTGATGAGCGGGTGAGTGTCGGTTACATCTATACGATGAAGCTCGCGCATTTGGCGGATGACAAAATCCACGCCCGTTCGATTGGGCCTTACTCCCTCGTCACGCAGCAGCCGCTCGGAGGAAAGGCTCAGTTCGGCGGCCAGCGTTTCGGAGAAATGGAAGTGTGGGCGCTTGAGGCCTACGGCGCCGCCTTCACGCTCCAGGAACTTCTGACGGTGAAAAGCGACGATGTGATCGGACGAACCAAGGTCTACGAGGCCATTGTGAAAGGGGAGCCCGCCCTTCACGCCGGCACGCCCGAATCCTTCAACGTCCTCGTGAAAGAACTCCAGGTCCTCTGCCTCGACATCATTCCCGAAAGAGCGAGCGGCAAGGACCGGGAAGCAAAACAGCGGGAGGATGCGAAGGAAAGGGCGAAGGAGAAACTCAAAGTATGATGTACTACGACATCAACACGTTTGATTCGATTTCAATCCGGATTGCTTCGCCGGAGACCATTCGGAAATGGTCTCATGGGGAAGTGAGGAAGCCCGAGACGATCAATTACCGGACGTTAAAGCCCGAAAAGGACGGCCTCTTTTGTGAGCGGATTTTCGGGCCGACGAGGGACTGGGAGTGCGCCTGCGGGAAATACAAGCGGATTAAGCACAAGGGAATTGTTTGCGACCGATGCGGCGTGGAGGTGACCCAGTCCAAGGTGCGGCGCGAACGAATGGGTCACATTGAACTCATCACCCCCGTTTCTCATATTTGGTTTTTCAAGACGATGCCCTCCCGGATCGGCAATCTCCTCGACTTAAGCGTCCGAGCCCTCGAGAAGGTCCTTTATTATGAAGAATATGTGGTGGTGGATCCCAAGGAGACTCCCCTTAAAAAGAAGCAGCTCTTGACGGAGGAGGAATATCAGCGGGCAGTCGACCAATACGGGGTCGGCGGTCGCTCGGCCAAGATGGGGGCGGACGCGGTCCGAGACCTTCTCCGGGATCTTGAACTCGACAAGCTGGTCCAGAAATTTCAACGCCAAGTCCGGGCCTCGAAATCAAAACAAGCCCGGGCCCGCTCCATCAAAATCCTCAAGATTGTCGATTCCTTCCGAAAGTCCGGCAACAAACCCGAATGGATGGTGCTCGAATGTATTCCGGTGATTCCTCCCGATCTTCGTCCCCTCGTTGCGTTGGACGGCGGACGGTTTGCCACAAGCGACTTAAACGACCTTTACCGCCGGGTCATCAACCGGAACAACCGCCTCAAGAAACTGATTGAGCTCAAGGCGCCGGATGTCATCATCCGGAATGAAAAGCGAATGCTCCAAGAGGCGGTCGACGCGCTCTTTGACAACGGCCGGCACGGGCGGCCGGTGCTGGGGGCGGGAAACCGTCCTTTGAAATCCTTGAGCGATATGCTCAAAGGAACGCAGGGCCGCTTCCGTCAGAACCTTCTCGGGA
>CAYJTI010000071.1:0-7476 GCA_964373135.1 uncultured bacterium
GACACCATCATTCCCGTCGATGTCTATATCCCGGGATGCCCTCCCAGGCCGGAGAATGTCCTCGACGGCCTGATGAAACTCCAGGAAAAGATACAGAAGCAAAAGCAGCTCCTCTGACGAAGACACCCGATGGGAAAAATCCTTGAGCGTGTAAAAGAGAAATTGGGAGACCGTCTGTCTTCGGCCCACGTTTTCCGCGGAGATGAGACGGCACTCGTCCAATGGGAAAATCTCATCGTGGTGGTACGTTTTCTGTGTGAATATTCCGAAATGGATTTCAACCTGCTCGTGGATTTGACGGCGGTCGATTATCTCCAGTTTGGCGAGGCCCGGCCCCGTTTTGAAGTTGTTTATCATCTTTATTCGATAAAGAAAAATCACAGGCTTCGCCTCAAAGTGCCGGTGGAGGAGAAAGACCCCGTGGTGCCGAGCCTCACGTCGATTTGGCCGGCGGCCGACTGGTATGAGCGTGAGGTCTGGGATATGTTTGGGATTCAATTTCCGGGCCACCCGAATCTGAAGCGGATAATGATGTATGAAGAGTTCGTCGGACATCCCCTTCGGAAGGATTACCCGGTGAACAAGCGCCAGCCCTTGATTGGCCCTAAAAACTAGCCCCTCACCCTAGGCCTCTCCCCCGGAGGGGAAGAGGGTTGGAGAGAGGGGGAGATGCTTGAAATGGAACAAGTGCAGGAAAAAAAGTTTGAGACCCGCAGCATGATGCTCAACATGGGCCCGGCGCACCCGGCGATGCACGGCATCATCCGAATGATTCTCGAGCTCGACGGCGAAAATGTGATGAAGGCCCAAGTCGAAATCGGTTACCTCCACCGGGCCTTCGAGAAGATGTCGGAGCAAGGGGGTTATCTCCAGGTCATCCCCTACACGGACCGGCTGAATTACGTCTCGCCCATTATCAATAATGTCGGCTACTCGCTCGCCGTGGAAAAACTCTTCGGCATCGAAACCCCGGAGCGGACAAAATACATTCGGGTGATTCTAAGCGAATTGTCCCGTGTTTGTGACCACCTCACCTGCATTGGCGCCTCCGCAATGGAATTGGGGGCGTTCACCGTTTTTCTCTACATGATTAAGGCGAGGGAATACCTTTATGAATTGATGGAAGAGGTGACCGGCGCCCGCCTCACGGTTTCTTATACAAGGGTGGGCGGTGTGAAGGCCGATCTTCCGGAGGGATTTGAGGAGAAAACGAAGACGGCGATTCAGGAGACACGGAAGATTTTAAAGGAATGCGACACGCTCCTCACCCGCAACCGGATTTTTGTGGACCGGCTGAAAGAAGTGGGCGTGATTTCTAAAGAAGAGGCGCTCGCTTACGGCATCACCGGCCCCTTTCTCCGTTCCACGGGCGTTGATTACGATGTCCGCCGGGCGAATCCTTATTTGGTTTATGACCGATTGAATTTTGAGATTCCGGTCGGCAGCCGGGGCGACAACTTGGACCGTTACCTCTGCCGGATGGAAGAGATGGAACAGAGTATGCGGATTGTGGAGCAGGCGTTGAAAGAGATTCCGAAGGGGCCGATTCAAGTCGATATGGAGGGGAAGGTGATTCCGGCGGCCGAGGCCGTCGACGAAGCCAAGAGGGGACATGTAGAAAAACTCGCCGGGGCTCGTGTGGCCCCGGACCCGACGCTTGAAGGCGCACACAAGGACCAATATCCGGGGGTCCAGGCGGCTGAGAAATGGGCCGGCCTTCCGCCGAAGGAAGATACTTATGCAAATATTGAAGGGCTGATGCACCATTTCAAGATGATGATGACGGGAGCTGGGTTCGGCGTGGGAGGCCACGGCATCCGTCCGCCGAAGGGAGAAGTCTACTTTCCGGTCGAAGGCGGAAATGGGGAGCTTGGGTTTTACGTGGTGAGTGACGGGACGGACCGGCCGTATCGAGTTCGCGTGAGGCCGCCCTGTTTTCCGATTATGGCGGCGCTTCCGATTTGTCTTCGCGGAGGAACGGTCGCCGACATCGTTCCCACCTTTGGCTCGGTCAACATGATTGGGGGAGAGCTCGACCGGTGAGGGGTAAAAGCCAGGGACTTCACCCCCTCACCTTCATCCTCTCCCCCTCTTAGGGGGAGAGGAGAGAAGAGATTGGAGTCATCATCTCTGATTTACCCTCTCCCTTGGGGAGAGGGTTAGGGTGAGGGGGAAAGATGGGAGAAAGGAGTAGCGAATCGAGCGTCGTGGAGTCGATATTGGCAGGCGAACTTAGGACCTCAGCGGATGGGATAGTTGCTCGTTATGAAACCAAGCGGGCCGCAATTCTTCCCGTGCTTCAATTGATTCAGGAGCGCTACGGCTGCGTCCCCGAAGAGGCCGAGCCGGAGGTGAGTGATTACCTTGAAATCCCGCTCATCGATGTCCGGGAAGTCCTCACCTTTTATACGCTGCTGCATCGGAAACCGGTTGGAAAAATTTGCCTCAATGTCTGCCGGACCCTTTCGTGCCACCTGGCCGGCGGAGGAGAAATTTTGAATCACCTCGAGCAAAAACTTGGCATCCAGGCCGGGGAGACAACGGCCGACGGCCAATTCACCCTGGAGGCGGTCGAATGCCTCGGGGCCTGCGAGCTGGCGCCGATGATGGAGACGAACGGACAATATGTGGGGCCGTTGACGAAGGAAGGGGTGTCCTCTGTCATCCTGAGTCCGCCACCGAAGCAATGGGGGACGAAGAATCTCGAGGTCCTTCGCCCGCCACAGAACCTTGGCGGGCTCTGCATGACGTACCAAGGGGCACGTCTCATTTCCGATTTCTTCGAAAGGGGACAGACTTATTTCCTTGACGATTACCTTAAAAAAGGCGGATACGAAGCGGCCCGGGAGGCGTTTGAGAAATTTAGGCCGGAGGAGTTAGTCGAAGAGGTCAAAAAATCAAATTTGCGCGGGCTAGGCGGCGCCGGTTTTCCGGCCGGGGTGAAGTGGAGTTTTGTCCCGAAGAATACGGGAAGGCCGGTTTATCTTGTGGTCAATGGCGACGAGGGGGAGCCCGGAACGTTTAAAGATCGTTATATCCTCACGGATGGTCCTCATCTCCTTCTTGAAGGAATCGTCATCGCCTCCTACGCCAATCAAGTCCACAAGGCCTTCCTCTATCTTCGGGGCGAATATGAGGAGCCTTACAAAATTCTCCTGAAGGCGGTTGAGGAAGCTCGGGGCAGAGGTTTTCTCGGGAAAAACATTTTTGGAAAAAATTACGACTTGGAAGTCGTCATCCACCGGGGCGCCGGCGCCTACATTGCGGGAGAAGAGACGGGGATGCTTGAATCCCTCGAAGGAAAAAAGGCCTTCCCCCGCCTCAAGCCTCCCTTTCCGGCGGTGGTCGGTTTGTTTGGCTCCCCCACGGTCATCAATAATGTTGAAACACTTTCCTACCTTCCTTTCATCGTGAAGATGGGCGCTGAGAGTTTCGCAAAACTCGGTTCTCCCAAAAATGGGGGGCTCCGGCTCTTCAGCGTTTCGGGCCACGTCGAGCGGCCGGGGGTGTATGAGCGTCCACTGGGATATTCGTTACGGAAACTAATCGAAGACGCAGGCGGTGTTCGCAAAGGCCGCCGGCTGAAGGCGGTCGTGCCGGGAGGTCTCTCGGCCGCGGTCTTAAAGGCAGAGGAAATTGAGGTCGGCCTTGATTTTGACCAGCTCCGGCAGGCCGGGACGATGGCCGGTTCCGCCGGTGTCATCGTCATGGACGAGACCACCTGCATGGTTGAGGCGCTCCTTGTCACAATGAATTTTTTTGCCCACGAATCGTGCGGCCAATGCTCCCCCTGCCGGGAAGGAACGGGCTGGGTAGCGAAGATTTTGCGCCGCATTTGGGAGGGGGAGGGGCGGCCCGGCGATATCGACACCCTCCTTGACCTTTGCAACTACCTGGGCGGGACCACGATCTGCGCCTTGGCCGACGGTGCCGCCATGCCTTTGGGGAGCTATTTGCGAAAGTTTCCGGACGAGTTTGAGTTTCATATTCGGGAGAAGCGCTGCGACGTAAAGGGGACAGGCTCCTTTTAGGGGACAGGCAAATTTAATACGCCCGATGGTAGGGGCGGGTTTGAAACCCGCCCCTACGCAGGAAACATTTTCTTATGCCTAAGCTTGTGATTGACGGAAAGGAAATTACGGTGGAGGCGGGGACGAAGGTGATTGAAGCGGCCCGGCGGCTCGGAATCTCCGTGCCCTATTACTGTTACCACCCCGGGCTTTCCATTGCGGGCAACTGCCGCATCTGCATGGTCGACATCGAAAAATTTCCGAAGCCGCAGATTGCCTGCAACATCGATTGCCAGGACGGGATGGTCGTCCGGACGGAAAGCGAAAAGGCCGTCCAGACGAGGCGGCATGTGCTTGAATTTCTCCTCGCCAATCATCCCCTCGATTGTCCCGTCTGTGACCAGGCAGGAGAGTGCTGGCTTCAGGATTATTACATGCGCTTTGGACTCTATGACGCGCGTTTCTACGAAGAGAAGGTAAAAAAACCGAAGGCGGTTTCGGTGGGCCCCACGGTGATGCTCGACGCCGAGCGCTGTATCCTCTGTTCGCGCTGCGTCCGGTTTTGCGATGAGATTACAAAAACCTCCGAACTCGGCATTGTCAATCGCGGCGACCATTCCGAAATCACGATTCACCCCGACCGCGAACTCGACAACAAATACTCGGGCAATGTGGTCGACATCTGCCCGGTCGGGGCGCTCACCGACAAAGATTTCCGCTTCAAATGCCGGGTCTGGTACCTCAAAAAAGCTGACTCCATCTGTCCCGGCTGCGCGAGGGGCTGTAATATCGAAATCCATTACAACCTCGACCGGCCCCAGCACGGCGCCGGGGAGCGCGTCATGCGCCTGAAGCCCCGGGAGAATCCCGAGGTGAACCGGTGGTGGATTTGCGACGCCGGCCGTTACGGCTACAAATTCATCGACCACAACCGCATCGAGAAGCCTCTGGTTCGTGGTAACGGTACCGTTCAGGAGATGGAGTGGGGTCCCGTGCTGGATGAGGCGGCGGAGAAAATCCGTGGCGCGAAAGAGAAAATTGGAGTTTTTATTTCGCCTCAGCTCTCGAACGAAGAGCTTTACCTCGCCAAGAAACTTTTTCGGGAAAATCTCAAACTGGAACAAACCTTCCTTTTTTCTCCGAACCCGGAAGGGGACCAGGATGACTTTCTCATCCGGGCGGATAAGAATCCGAATACGCGTGGCGCGGAACTTCTCGGGTTCTCAAGCGACGCCGAGAGGGTTTCCCTTTTCCTCGAAAGCTGCGAAGAGGGGAAAGCCGAAGGGGTTGTCATTTTTGGTCAGGACCTATTCAGCTCCCTGGACCCCCGGCGGCTCGAGCCCGCGCTCAGGGATGTTCGGTGGAGTGTTTTCATCGGCCCCAATCATAATTTGATTTCAGAGGTCGCAACCTATCTTCTCCCCTCCGCAACTTATGCGGAAAAAAATGGGACCTTCACCAACTTTCAGGGCCGGGTGCAGAAGTTCAACCGGGCCTTTGAGCCGCTCGCCGACTCGCGCCCGGAATGGATGATTCTTCAGGAGGTCGCGAACCGCCTCGGCGCCCAATGGAATTATTCCTCCGAGGAGGAGATTTTTGATGAATTGTGTCGAGAAGAGGAAGGGTTTAAAGGGTTGGGCGAGGGAAAGCGGCGCAATGCACCGTCATTCTGAGGCCCGCCCGAAGGGCGGGACGGGCGAAGGATGACGATGCAGATAGCCGCAGAAAACAAATGCTGACGGCTTTACTCATTCAAGTTGTCCTCGCCGCCCTTGTCTTATTTGCTGTAATTAATTTTGCGGCGCTGCATACGTGGCTGGAGCGGAAGCAGTCGGCTGTGATTCAGGACCGAATCGGCGCCAATCGCGCCGCAATTTTCGGCATCCGTGCACTCGGTCTTTTTCATCCCCTGGCCGATGCCATCAAGATGTTCACAAAGGAAGACTTTATCCCTCCGAAAGGGGACAAGCTCCTTCACACGCTCGCTCCCTTTCTTTCCATGACCTTCGCGCTCGTTGGCTTTGCCGCCATTCCCTTCGGCAACGTCCTCCGAATCGGAAATCTTGAAATCCCGCTTCAGGTGGCGCCGATTAATGTGGGGCTCCTTTACATCCTTGCGATGCTCTCGATGGGGGTTTATGGCGTCATCTTGGCCGGGCTCTCGTCAAACAGTAACTATGCTTTCTTGGGCGGGCTTCGCGCCTCAAGTCAGATGCTCGCCTATGAAATTACCCTTGGCGCCACCATCTTGGGGGTCGTCATGGTTTACGGGACTCTCGATTTGCAAGAAATCGCGCGAAGGCAGGGAGAACTTTTGGGAAGCCTCTTTCCGATTTTGCAGGGGATTCCCATCATCGGGTCGATTCCCGCCTGGGGATTTCTGATTCAGCCGCTTGGCCTCCTCCTTTTCTTGGCCGCAGGGATTGCGGAAACGAAGCGCATCCCTTACGACATCCCGGAAGGGGAGTCAGAGATTGTGGGCTACTTCGTGGAATACAGCGGAATGAAATTCGGAATGTTTTACTTCACGGATTTCCTTGAAACGATTCTCATTGCCTGTCTCACGACCACCCTCTTTTTCGGCGGCTGGCAGGTTCCGTATCTGGACCGTCTGGCGCTTCCCGGCCTTCTCGTGACTTTGATTCAAGTCGGTGCGTTCACCTTCAAGGTTTGCTTCTTCTGCTGGCTTTTTATGACCATCCGCTGGACCCTCCCGCGCTTCCGCTACGACCAGCTGATGCATCTCGGCTGGAAAATCATTTTCCCCCTTTCCCTCGCCAATCTCGTTGTCACCGCCCTCATTCTTCTCCTCTAGTTTAAGGGGACAGGCAAACCAAGTCAGTTTGATTACGGGTTTGCCTGTCCCCTGGTGATAGACGCAGCTCTAAGATGATTAAAGGAGTTAGAGGCTTTCTTTGTTACTTTAGTAAGTCATTTGCGTGATGAGCAAACCTGTGCTATTTTTAAGCACTAATTGGTCAGGTCATCCGCCTTCTAATGGCAGACTCAAACCAGGCGAAACCTCCGTTTTTAAGATGGGTTGCGGCCATGATTGCGGCGCAGTTTGCCGTCACCACGGTCGCTTGGTCGGCCCCTGCCCCGGTTTCCCGCGTTCCAAAACTTTCTGGCCTTGTTCAGCGGATTGAAATCCCTGAATCGCTCGGTGTCATCAAAGGGCGGTATTTCTCCCCCCTCGCTCAAGGCGATGCCACCCGTTTCCCTTTCATCATTCATCTCGAGGAGGCCCACACGAGCCGTGACGTCCAGGAGCGGATTGCCTTACTCCTCGAACACCTGACGCGTCGATACGGATTCGATTTGATTTTCCTTGAAGGAGGCATGGGGAGGCTCGACCCCGAAAATCTCAGATTTTTAAAAAATCCGAATCTCAACCAAAAAGTCGTCTCGTCCCTCGAGGGGAAGGGACTCCTTGAGCAGCACCAGATGGTTTATAGGGATCTCGGGG
>CAYJTI010000072.1:0-7453 GCA_964373135.1 uncultured bacterium
GTTCTCCCGGGGACAGTTTACAAATTTGTAAACTGTCCCCGGGAGAACCGGTTCGGCAGAACCGGTACCTATGGAAGCAACGGAAGTCCGCGCCGGCAACGTCTTCAGGATTGACGGCGCACCCTGCCGGGTGATGGCGCACGAGATCCGGGGCACGGGAAAGTTTGGCAAGACGGTTCACCTCAAACTGAAGCGCCTGGCCGACGGACATTTTGTCGAGAAAAGTCTTCGGGTGGAGGAGAGACTCGAAGAAGTGGAGGTCCGTCACGTGAAGCTCCAATTCCTTTACCGGGACGGCGGCGAGTTCGTCTTCATGAACAATGAAACGTATGAGCAATTCCCCATCCCGGCCAAGGCGATTGGAAAGCAGGAAATCTTTCTCAGGGAAAACACCGAGGTCAGCGCCATTTTTGTCGGCGACCAGGCCGTCACGGTCGATTTTCCAAAAGTCGTGGAGCTCAAGGTGGCGAGCGCCCCGCCGGGGGTCCGGGGGCAGGCCGACACCACCTTTAAAGAAGTGGAACTGGAAAATGGAATGAAGCTCCTCGCCCCCCAGTTCATTAAGGAAGGGGAGGTGGTGCGCGTCAACACCGAGGATTTTTCCTACCTTGACCGAGTCACGGTGAAAAGCCTCAAGACCGGCGCCGAGGCCGCGCCCGAAAAGAAACCGGAGAAGAAAATAGAAAAGAAGAAACCCGGTGAAGCATAGCGCGTTGGGGAGGAAGAGAAGGATGCCTGAGGACCAGGAGGATTTTGAGATTGCTTTCTTCGAAAGGTTAATCCAGGGCGCCCCGAACTTTGTCGAGGCCTTGGCGCCCCTGGCTGAGCTTTACACGAAGAAGGGGCGTTACGAGAAAGGACTTCAGATAGACAAGCGCCTTGCGAGACTCCGGCCCGGGGACGCGGTCGTCCACTACAACCTCGCCTGCAGCTACGCGCTTGTCGGAAAAAAGGAGGAGGCCTTCGAGACGCTTGAGCGTGCCATTCGGTTAGGTTACGACGATTTCGACCACCTCAAAAGGGACCCGGACCTGAAGGGCCTCCACGAAGAGCCGCGCTTTCAGGCGCTTTTTTTAACCAAGAAATGAACGAAGATTGGTGGGCTGTCCTCCTGGGACTTGCGTTGGTCTTTCTGGCGATGGCAGGAGTTCTTCCCCATGTCCCCTGGTAAAAAATCTTCGCTGTCGAAGTTCCTCCCTTCCTTTCTCACCCTCCTCCTGCTTGCCTTTCTCGCGAATCGGCTGACTTTTTTCGTCAACCAGCCGTTTGAAAAACAGGTAATTGAATATCCGCTCACGGCCGCACTCCTGGGGCTCCTGGCGACCTTTTTCATGCGGCGGGCGAAGGCGGCCGAGGCGCTCGGAACTGCCTTTCGAACCGAATTTTTCCTCAAGACGGGTCTCGTTCTTCTCGGAACGGCGGTTGATTTTAGGCAGATCTTGAGTGTCGGCTCTCGAGGGGTCCTTCAGGCGGCCCTTGTGGTCACCTCCATTTTCTTTCTGACGTGGTTTCTCGGAGGCCTCTTCCGGATTGAAAAGAAATTAAGAGCGGTCCTCGCCTCCGCGGTCTCCATCTGCGGCGTCAGTGCCGCGATTGCAGCGGCCGGCGCCGTGATGGCCCAGGGGAGTGAGCTCGCTTATGCCACGACCTTGGTCATCCTGACCGCCCTTCCCTTGATGGTTCTTCAGCCGTATGCTGCAAAATTGATGGGGCTTCCGAATGCGGTCGCCGGGGCGTGGATTGGAGGAAATATTGACACGACAGCGGCGGTGGTCGGGGCGGGCACCCTTCATAGTGAGGAGGCCTTAAAGGTTGCCTCCGTGGTGAAGATGTCGCAGAACGCCTTGATTGGTCTCGCGGCCTTTCTCCTCGCCCTTTATTGGGTCGTCGTGATTGAAAGAAAGCCCGAAGAGCGGCCGAAGGCGATTGAAATCTGGCGCCGCTTCCCGAAATTCATCCTCGGCTTCATCGCCGCCTCGGTCCTTGCCACGATGGGTCTCCTTTCAAAGGAGGAGCTCTCCACCCTCGGGAATCTCAGAAATTGGTTTCTCACGATGGCCTTCGTTTCGATTGGGTTCGGACTATCCTTCGGAAATCTCAAGGCGATGGGGGCGAGGCCCCTTCTCGTTTTTCTCCTTGCGACGGTCGCGAACACCTTTCTGGCGCTCGGTGTTGCCTGGCTCCTCTTCCGCTGACAAAAAATTGAAAAAATGGGAACGGTTCAATCCTTCACCGGTCTTGACCCTCTCACCCTTTACCCTCTCCCTTTGGGAGAGGGTGGGGGTGAAGGAGAGACTAGAAAGGAGAAGACGATGTCAAAAATAACGAAGCTTTTCATCTTTATCCTGGCGGCGCTCCCTCTGATTCTGGGAGGCCCGGTTCTCTATGCGAAAGAACATGGGGGCCACGCCAAGGAACATGGAGGAAAAGAGCACGGAGGGAAGAAGCACGGCGGGACGCCGCCGGGGTGGACCGAGGGGAAAAAGACGGGATGGGAAGGCGAGGGGAAGCCGCCCGGGATTTTGAAGAAGAAAGCGGTCCCAGGAGAGAAAAAGGGGAAGGGGAAAAAAGGGAAGAAGAAGGCAGAGTAAAAAAAGAGGGGGTCCCGAGAACGAAAGGATGATGAAAGAACTCTTTGCCGTCATGGTGTTGGGCGGATTCCTCTCCGCCTGCGCGACCTCTGCCCGGCCGCCCTTCCCTTCGGGCCGGACGATTGATTTGACGCACCCCTTTGGTGAAGAGACGATTTATTGGCCGACTGAGGAGGGGTTCAAGCTGGAAAAGGAAGCGGAGGGATTCACGGAGAAAGGGTATTACTATTACGCGAACCGTTTCTCCGCCGCCGAACATGGGGGGACGCACATCGATGCCCCCCGTCATTTCGCCGAGAAGGGAAAGACGGTCGATGAGATTCCATTGAAACAGCTTATGGGCGAGGGGGTTTTGGTGGACATCTCAGAAAAATGCGCTGGAGACCGCGATTACGAAATCCGGACGGAAGATTTCCTTGAATGGGAGGGGGAGAATGGGAGAATTCCGGCCGGCTCCATTGTCCTTCTCCGCACCGGTTTTGAAGAAGGGTGGCCCGACCGCCGGCGCTATCTGGGGACCGACGAGCGGGGGCCGGAGGCCGTGAAGAAGCTCCATTTCCCCGGTCTCCATCCGGAGGCGGCCCGGTGGCTTGTGGACGAGCGCAAGGTGAAGTCCGTGGGAATCGATACGGCGAGCATTGATTACGGCCAGTCGTCCCTCTTTGAAACACACGTCGCTCTCTTTCAGAAAAATGTCCCCGCCCTCGAAAACTTGGCTCATCTTTCAGAACTTCCCCCGAAGGGTTTCTCGGTGATTGCCCTCCCGATGAAGGTCAAAGGCGGCTCGGGCGGCCCCACCCGGGTTGTGGCAATTGCAGAATGAAAACCCTCAAACTCTTTGCCGTGGTTCTCCTCTTGCTCTTCGCCGCCGCCACGCTGAGCGGCTGCCCCTTGGATAAATATATCGACCGCCTGAGGGGGTTTGAAATTTAGTGAGAGTTCGATTAGACTATCCTTCCCAAATTTAAAGGAGGAACCAACAAACGATGAAACGCAGCCGTCTGATTTTTCGAGGACTCTCATTCATGGCCGGAATTTTCGGCTTAACGATTCTCTTCTATCCCCTTCCAGCCAAAGCGGTTGAGGGAAACGCCTTAACCGGCAAGGTCCTTTTTGAAGGGGCCCCGCCCGCACCCGTCCTCATTAAAATGGAGGCCGACCCAACCTGTCTGCTTCAACACAAAGAGGGCGCTCCAAGCGAAGAAGTGGTGGTCAATCCCAATGGGACGCTCAAGAACGTCTTTGTTTACGTAAAACAGGGTCTTGAGGGACAACAATTTCCGGCGCCGAGCGAGCCCGTGCTCTTTGACCAAAAAGGATGCCATTACGAGCCCCACGTTTTTGGAATCCAGGTGAATCAACCGCTTGAGATCCTCAACAGTGACGACACCCTCCATAACGTCCACGCCCTTCCCAAAAATAGCAAGGAGTTTAACCTGGGGATGCCTTTGAAAGGGATGAGGCTCAAGAAAACCTTCACCTCGCCGGAAATTGCGGTAAAAATCAAATGTGAAGTTCACCCGTGGATGGCCGCTTACGTCGGCGTGGTCGACCACCCCTTTTACGGCGTCACGGGAGAAGACGGCACATTTGCCCTGAAGGACCTTCCGGCCGGGGAGTACGTCCTCGAGGCATGGCACGAGAAATATGGAAGCCAGACCCAAACGGTGAAGGTGCCCGAGACGACCGAAGTGACCTTCACGTTTAAGGCTTAATCACGCTGACTCCTCATTCGCTCGCAACGCTCTTAGTTCTTCTGACGCCGGTCCTCCTCCTGGCCGGCGGTCTGGTGACGAGCACGGATTCAGGATTGGCGGTCCCCGACTGGCCCCTTTCTTACGGAGGGTTTTTCCCGCCGATGGTCGGCGGAATTCGTTACGAGCACGCCCACCGGGTGATTGCGAGCCTCGTGGGGTTTCTCAGTCTCCTCCTCACCGTCTGGATTGGAAAGAGGGAGAAACGGACCTGGGTCCGTTGGCTTGCCATCGGGAGTTTTGCGACCGTGGTCTTGCAGGGAATTTTAGGAGGGCTCACCGTTCTCTTTCTTCTGCCGGCGCCCGTCTCAATCACGCACGCCTGTCTCGCCCCTCTCTTTTTTTCTTCGGTCGTGGCGCTGGCACTCGTTACTTCTCCGAATTGGCCTCCGGCCGCCGACCCCAACGTTTCTCAAGAGGAAGTGGATTGGCTCGCTCGATTTTCACTTTTGACGGCATCTCTCATCTTTTTTCAGCTCCTCCTCGGAGCGATTGTGCGCCACACAGGTTCCGCCGTGAGTTTTCATATCGTGGGGGCTTTCGTGGTTTTCATCCACGTTTCGATTTTGGCGAGCCGGGCGTTGAGCCATTTTGGAGAGGCGAAGGGAATCGTGCGAACCAGTCTCTGGCTTGCGATTCTTGCCACGACAGAGTTTTGCCTCGGAATCGGCACGTTTGTGGTTCAAAGGCTGGGGAGCTCCGAACTGGGTCCGGCCCAAATTTTTTTCCCGACGCTTCATCAAACCTTGGGGGCTTTGGTTCTTGCGATGAGTGTCGCGCTGAGCCTTTGGTCGAGGGCGGCCCGGGCGGTCGAGTTGAGAAGTTGAAGGTCAACCATTCGGGGTTGCTTCGCCGCCCGCCAATGCTTCAATGGCGGGCTCCTCGCAATGACGTCATTGCGACCCCCGCAGGGGAAATTGCACGAGAGTTTGTGGCGGGGCGACGCAATCTCTTCACCTCGTTTCTTGAAGTCACGAAATTCCGGCTCGTCTCCCTCGTCCTCTGGAGCACGGCGGTCGGATTTTTTCTTGCGGGCGAAGGACCCTTCGGCCTTCCCATTTTTTTGAAAACGTTGGCTGGAACCGCACTCTCGGGATGGGGGGCGATGGCTTTGAATCAATACCTGGAGAGAGAGGCGGACGGAAAGATGAAACGGACGGAGAATCGGCCGATTCCGAGTGAACGGCTCGACCCCCTTCAAGTCCTTTTCCTGGGAATTGCCCTCGCCTCGGCCGGATTTTTTGTTTTACTCTTCGGGGTGAATTTCGTGACGGCGGCTCTGGCGGCCCTGACACTTGTGAGCTACCTTTTTATTTACACCCCGCTCAAGACACGAAGCCCCCTTTGCACCTTAGCCGGCGCCCTCCCGGGTGCGGCCCCGCCTTTGCTCGGTTGGACGGCCGTCCGGGGCGAAGTGAACTCGGAGGCGCTGATTCTTTTCGCCATTCTCTTTGCCTGGCAGCTCCCGCACGTCCTTGCGATTGGATGGGTTTACCGGGAGGATTACGGGCGGGCGGGATTTCGGATGTTGGGCTCGAGGGAGCCTGAGGCCGGAGAGGTCGGGAGACGGATTTTTCGGGATTCGCTTGCGCTTCTTCCCCTCAGCCTGGTTCCGACCTTTGCCGGAATGACGGGAAAATTTTACTTGGCGGGCGCCTTTCTCCTTGGGGTTTGGTTTCTCCGGAGCGGGCTTCGAGCCTCACGGGACCTTGAAACGTATGCGAAGTCATTTTTCAGGCATTCGATTATTTATCTCACCCTCCTCTTTCTCTGGATGATGCTCGATAAACAACCGCTATGAAACTTCTCCTGACGGGCGGAACCGGATTTATCGGGAAGGCTCTGCGCTCAAGCCTCACCGAAAAGGGGCACGAGGTGGTGATTCTCACGAGGCAGGCGGGGCGTGAAAATCAGCCGGGGATTCGGACCCGTTTTGTCTTCTGGAATCCTCCCCACCCCGGACCGTGGGAACGGGAGCTTGACGGGATGGAAGGCGTCATTAACCTGGCGGGAGAGCCGATTGCGGGGAAGCGCTGGACCGGGAAGCAAAAAGCGGAAATTCTCGGGAGCCGGGTGGATGCCACACGGGCCCTCGTGGAGGCGGTCCGAAAGGCCAAACGAAAACCTTCTTTTCTTCTCAATGCCTCAGCGGTCGGTTATTACGGGGCGCACGGGGATGAAAGTTTGACGGAGGAGCACCTGCCCGGAAAAGATTTTTTGGCAGAAACCTGCGGGGCGTGGGAGGGTCAGGCTGAGCGGGCAGTGGAAGTCTTGACGCGCGTCATTCGAGTTCGGATTGGGATTGTTTTGGAAAAGGGGGGAGGGGCGATGGCCAAAATGCTCCCTCCCTTTCAGCTCGGAATCGGAGGGCCGCTTGGAAGCGGGAGGCAGTGGATGAGCTGGATTCATCGCGACGATTTGATTGGATTGATTCATTTTCTTATCGGAAAGAAGGAACTTCGCGGCGCTTTCAATGCGACCGCTCCGAATCCCGTGACAATGAAGGAATTTGCCAAGGCCCTGGGGCGGGCGCTTCACCGGCCTGTGATATTTCCGGTCCCGGGCGTCGTCCTGAAAATCCTCCTCGGTGAAATGGCGGGCATGCTCCTCACGGGGCAGCGGGTGATTCCGAAGCGGGCGCTTGAGGCCGGCTTTTCTTTCAAATACCCAGAGCTCGGTCCGGCCCTCGAAGCGATTCTCAAGCGATGAAGACGGTATCGAAGGTGAGTCTCCTCGCCCTCGCCGGGATTCTCGCGTTTTTAATCGGGTATGGCGTCAGTTATCGGGCGTTGAAGAGAGCCGGGACCGGTTCTGGCGGAGGCATTTTTCCTTCGGCGAAGACGGTCCCGGTCAGGACCGGTCCCGAGGGGGCCGTGGTTGCGGTGTTTGGCAAGGCGCCCAATTTCACACTGGCCGAGCGAAGCGGGCGGGCGTTTTCCAAAGACGAGCTCGCCGGAAAACCCTGGATTGCGGATTTCATCTTCACAAGCTGTTCCGGCCAGTGCCCCCTGATGACGACCGAGATGAAGCGGCTTCAGGACCTTTTTCCGAAGGAGAGCGGAATGCGATTCGTCTCCTTCACGGTCGACCCCAAAAGAGACACGCCCG
>CAYJTI010000073.1:0-7355 GCA_964373135.1 uncultured bacterium
TCGTCCTCGGTCTGATTGCGGTTGCCGCCTCCCTCCTTCGACAAATCACGGAAAGAAAGATCTTCGGCACCCTTCTGGCGGGGGTGACGCTCGCCATCTTCTTCCTCGAGAAGGACTCCCGGCTTTTTGTCCCGCTCTCTCTCTTTCTCCTATCGGCTTGGTGGGTCTTCGCGAGGCTTGAGTGGAAGCTTCTCGCTTTTCCTCAAAAATGTCTTAGTGCGGCAATCCTTTTCCTGGTTCCGGTGTCTCTCTATGTGATTCGCGGACGATCTCGAGAGCTTTTCCTTGATTCCCTCCTCAGCTTCGCATTGATTCTCATTCTGAGAATGAATCCACAACTTCTCTTCCAAAAAATTCTCTCAGCGACCCTCCTTCTCGGCCTCCCTTTACTGGGATTCCAGACCATGTTTCCCGAGCGGCTGCGCCTTCATCCGATTCGGGTGACGCCCCCTCCTCAGGTCATGGAAGATGCGCCTGAGTATTATCAGGTGCTCAACTGGATTCGAAACCACACTCCGAAGGAGGCCCTGATCTTGGGCCCGCCCGATAAGGGCGCCATTCGATTCTTTGCCGAGCGTGCGACGGTCGTCAATTTTCACGCCAATCCTTATGGGGCTCAGGAGGTCCGGGAGTGGAAGGAGCGCCTCGAAGCCGTCAGCCAGAGCGCGGGATTAGAAAAGTGGGTCCCGAGAGGCGGGAATACGATCCCGCAGCTTGAATTTTTAAGGAAAGGCTATTTCAGCTTGAGCGCTTCTCAGGTGGAAATGGTCGCCCAACGCTACGGTGCAGATTATTTCTTGACGGAATCGAGCTGGGCCGAAAAGGACGCTATGATTCACCGCGGCCACGAGATCGTCTTCGAGAATTCATCGTATCTGGTGTACCGCCTCAGACCTAGCCCAAGTTGACAAAGTTTGGTAGCATAACGGGTCAAAACGGGACCCTGAGATACCTCCCAAATGACCTCGGAAAGCAAAACCTCATCTACGACCCCCTGCATCTTTTACGTCGTGCTAGCCTTCGGGCTCGCCCTTGCCCTCCTCCCCTTTCGATATTTCGTGGGAGAGGACGGGGCCTATTACGCCCGGGTGAGCCAAAACCTGCTGGCCGGCAACGGGATTTGTGCGAATCCCGGAGAATTTTATCCGATTCATCCCCCAATCTATCCCCTCCTCATCGGCCTCCTCAATCTCGTCCTGAAAAATGTTGAACTCTCAGGCCACCTGGTAGCCCTCCTCGCTTTCTCTCTCTCGCTCCTCCCAATTTATGCGCTGGCTCGTAGAATCTACCCCTGCCTTACAGCTCACTGGGCGAGCCTCCTTTATCTCACGAACGGCTTTCTCTTGGTCCATACCATTGAAGGGCTGATGGCCGAATCGCTTTTCACTTTTCTTGTGCTCATCGAATTTTATTGGGTCCATTGCATCCTTCAGGGCGAAAAGAAACGAATGTCGGCCGGAATGGTCGTCGGTCTCGTCTCCGGCTTGGCTGTCCTGACCCGGCCGGAAGGACTTTTCTTCCTTCTCGCCGGTTTAATGGCAATCCTCCTTCTCTCTCCAGAATCCCTTGGGATACGAATCCGATTCACCCTCCTCGCCTTGGGGGTCTTCCTGGTCCTCCTGATTCTCTATCTCCTCCTCATGCACCGGGAAACCGGCAAGTGGCAGCTCAGTCAGGGGGTCACAGAAATCCTCATCAAACGCCAAATGGCGGTCAGCCCCGTGACGAATGACCTCGAGGCAAAGAAGATCTACGAAGGCCTCACCGCCGATAAAACCCGCCTCAAGATGGAAGAGTTGGTCGAGAACTTCGGCCTCTTCGACACTCTCACAAAGGACAACTTCGCCCTTCTCCGTTCCTGGCTCCCCTCGCTTCAAAACCGGATGCTCGAGCTCGATAAATACCTCTTTGGCTGGCTCGGATATCTCTTAATTGGTGCGGCCCTTTTCAGCTCCCCTTGGAATCCCAAGCGGGCAAAGTCAGAAGCCCTATTCTTCATTTATCTCCTGACCTTCCTCCCCCAAGGTCTCGGCACCCCGCTCTCGAAGCGTTTCTTCCATTACTTCCCAATTCTCCTCCTTTGGATGGGGCACGGCCTTGAAATTCTTCGCACTTGGGCCCAGGGGACTTTTCGCCTCACCCAGACCCAGTCCCGATGGCTGGCCGTGTCGGTCTCGTCGTTCTTCATTTTTCTTTCGGCCCGGTATCTCCTCGTCACTTTTCTGAATGCCCCGCTCCCCATGGAGAATAAAACCATGGGGATCTGGATGAAGGAGAATATCCCTGACATCAACGAACAAAGGGTAGCCTCACGCCACCCCTCCGTCAATTTCTACTCGGGCTCAAAAATACTGAAACTTCCTTATGTGGATGACCTCAATGATTTGGTGACCTTCTTGCGACATCAAAGGGCAAAATACTTCGTCGTGAGCGAAAATTTGGATTATCCCTATTCCGAGGCCTATCGACCCCTTTTGGTTGAGACAGGGGCTTCCTTGGAAGGGGTGACCCGCCGTCACGTCCTCGAAGGACGAAAGAAATATTTTCTTTACGAAGTTGAGCTCCAATGAAACGGGGGGCGATTCTTTTCATCTCCTGTCTTGTCGCTTTCGGCCTGGCGGAGGGGTTGACCCGCCGGTTCATTCCTCTAGATCCTTTGAAGCAATCCCTCGACCGCTCCCAAGAGCATCCCTACCTTCGGACCGACTGGGTCCCCGGATTCCAAACGACCTACGTCATCGACGGGATCGGCGGACAGACCGGGACGATGGAATTCAAAATCAACGACTTTGGATTCCGCTCCTCCTCGATGAAGACGGCCAAGAAACCGCCCGGGACTGACCGTATCTTTTTCCTCGGCGGCTCCACGACCGAACAGATTTATCTCCCGGAAGAGAAAACCTTTGTCTCGCTGGTTGAGAAAGAACTCTCGAAGGCTTTCCCCGAACGCCGGTTCGAGGGGATCAATGCCGGCGCAAGCGGCTACCTCGCAGCTGACGCACTCGCCCTTTTGGTCTACAAGGTTCTCTATTACGAACCGGACTGGGTCATCGTGATGCTCGGCGTGAACGACCTCCGGTATGGAGCGGTGCCGGCTTATGACCCGGTCCGCCGGCCGAATTACCAGAAGATCCTCTATCGTCCCGGTTACCGGGAAAGTGCCCTGGGCCATTTCCTCCAAATCTTGAAACGTTCCCACTTCCTGACCCTCCTCAAGTGGCGCCTCGTGAACCGGCTCTTTCCTCCCGACGCTGAGAAATTCCAAAATAAGCTGGAGCAATACAATGAATTTCGCCGCGCGAGAAAAAATACCCCCGTCTCCCCTATCACGGAGTCCCGTTCCCTCGACGATTTCATCAAGTATCTGGAGGAAATCATCTTTATCGCAAAGGGACACGGAGTCGAACTGATCTTGATGACCGAACCTACGATCTACCAGGAGAATTTGCCTCCGGAAATCGATGAGAAACTTTGGATGGGCTGGCTGGACCTGGAGGGAAATACGGACCTCAATCTAAGCAACGAATTTCTATTTCAAGGGATGAGGCAGTTCAACGACGCCGTCCGCTCGCTCAGTCAAAGATATGGGGTAGGGTTGATTGATCTTGAGAAGGAAATTCCTAAAACCCTCGACACCTTTTATGATGACGCTCACTTCACGCCCCTCGGAGCCCAGCGGGCGGCTGAAGTGATTGCCGCTTATCTGGTCGGGCGGCTGTGAAGCTTCTCAAAAATATTCTTTTTTCATTGATGGCCTTGACCGTCACCCTTCTCGTGCTCGAAGGGGTACAACGAATCCGGTATCCTCACGTCGGCTTTCGGGGAATGACAAATTCGATGGGATTTCGGAGTCCGGAATTCAACCCCGAGAAGGCGCCCGGAACGACTCGTCTGATTTTCATTGGAAGCTCGACCGTCTTCGGAGTCGGAAATTCCCTGGAGAACACTTTTCCCTATCAAGTGGAACAAATTTTAGACGAGGCCCTTCCCGAGCATAAAATTGAAGTCATCAATGCGGCCTTGCCCAACAAGACTTCCGACTGGGAAGTCGAGCGAATCCGTGAGGTCTTCCCCCTCAAGCCCGACGTGGTCGTGATGATGACCGGTTATAATGACAGCGCCACGGTTCACGAGGAGAGGGTCGACACAAGAGACGATGGGACGTTACAAATCACCCCGTGGGTTTTCCGGCTTAATGCCTTCCTCATCGAGCACAGCATTTTCTATGTGACACTCAGAGAGAAGATTGCCCTCCTCCGCTACGGCAATCCTCGTTTTGCTTTTGGAAGCCCCCAAGAAATCGAGCGTCAGGAAAAAAGGGGGGCGGCCGAATGGTTTGAGCGGTTCCCTCCCCATTTTCGGGAGAACCTCGAACGGATGACGCAGCTCGCCCTCGAGGAGGAGGTTGATTTGATTTTCCTGAAGCCCCCCCTCAGCGCCGAAAGGAGAAAGAATCATCCTCTTTACACGAAAGCCTTTCTTGCGCTCGTGAAAGAATTAGAAGCGGCGGCTCGCCAAAAACAAATCCCTTTGATAGATTTGGAAACGGCTTTTTTGAAGGTTCCCTCTTCAGAATATTTTTCGGACGACGGGCTGCACTTTACAGACCATGGAAATCTGGTGATTGCAAAGGCCGTATCAGAGTTTTTCCTCAACCATCAATCTATCTACTTTCCGGGAGGGGAGATCTAAGGGGTGCCGAAAAAGAGGTCCTTCTCCTTGGCCGCTCTTTTAATCGCTTCGCTGGCGTCCCTGATTGCGGGTGCCTTCTTGCAACGGGAACACGCCTTCATGCCGATCCACCGAATCCTTCAAGGACGCCCGTTCACTGTTCCGTCCCCGAGTGATACTTTCCTCCGCTGGGCCTTTGAGCGGTGGAGCGCCTCCACCCCGGAGTTTCCTCTTTCAAATTTCACGTTCCAAGAGATGGAGGCCAAGAGGGCAGCCATGGTCGCAAGGATCGGAGAGCTCCTTCGGCGTTCGGAATACCCCGTTGACTTTGCGAGTCAAACCCGGCGGATTGAAACGGTTGAGCTCGGAAAGGTGGTCCGGGAGAAACTCAAGATTGAAGTCGAGCCCGGACTCTGGATTCCCTTTTACCTTCTCATCCCGAAAGAGGCGGCTGGACCCCTTCCCTGCGTGCTGGTTCTTCACGGCCATTCGGCGGGAAAAATTGAAACGGCGGGCCTCGTTCAGTCCTATCAGCAAGGAAACGCCTTGGCCTTGGCCGAGGCAGGATTCGTGACCGCCGCCCCCGACCTTCGCGGGTTTGGGGAACTGGGGTGGTCCGGCGATTGGGACGATCCGGATGGCCACAACTACGGACGGGCCATTCATGTCGACCACGTCCTCGCTAGTCTTCAAACAGGAAGAACGGCGCTTGGCTCCTTTCTCTATGATAGTCAAAAAATTTTGGATTACTTGGAAACCCGCCCTGAAGTCGATCCGAACCGAATCGGCGCCGTCGGGACCTCGATGGGAGCCGACATTGCCATCTGGCTCGCTCTCGTGGATTCACGCGTGAAGTCGGTCGTGGCAAGCGCTATTCAATTTTTTGACTTTCCCACCTCCCCGACGGATTTCGGCAACTACCACGTTTGTATTCACGTTCTCCCTGGAGTTCACAACTATTTCCGGATTCAGGAGATCCCCCTGCTCTTGGCCCCTCGGCCGGTCCTCTTCCAGGGAATTCCGGCGATTCGCCCCAGGCTCGAAGCGCTTTATCAGCAAGCCGAAGCGCCGGATCGGGTCTCTTTCTATTCCAATCTGGGGCAAGAGGCCTTTTTCAATCAACCGGCGATTGCGTGGCTTAAAAAATGGCTCTGAAGGATGCCTTACTCGTGACAGGCGGCGGAGGATTTTTGGGGAGTCACCTGGTCCCGCTTCTCCATCACGAATTTCCAAAAAGCCACATTGTGGTGGTGGTGAGGCGCCGGAAGAGATCAAAAATCCAATGCTTCGAGGGTGCCGAGGTCATTTGGGGAGATTTACGTGAAAGGAAAGTATGGAAAAAATTGCCCGCCGATATCACGCACGTATTTCATCTGGCCGCATCCATCCCTTGGCGGCCGAGCGAAAAAAACGAGACTGCCGTCCTTCGTGACAACTTGCTCCCCATCGTCCGGCTGGTTGAGAGGGCGCGCGACTGGCGGCGCCTCAAGCAGGTGATCTTCAGCTCAAGTATTTCCGTTTATGGCGCAAGCCCTCGACGTCTGAAGGAGCACGCGCCGAAACGCCCAGGGGATTTCTACGGCTTTTCCAAGCTCTTGGGAGAAAGTTTGCTCGAATCTCTCACGCCCAAGGGGGTCTCGGTCGTTTGCTTACGTTACAGCTCCCTCTATGGCCCGGGGCAGTATCCCGGCACGGTTTTGCCTCGGATGATCCACGATGCCGCCGAAAAGAACCGAATTTCCGTTTTTGGAAGCGGCCGGAGGAGTCAAGATTTTCTCTTCTGTGAGGATGCAGCGGGGGCCAATCTTCTCGCTTATCAAAGCAAAGCCGAAGGCATTTTTAATATCGGCTCGGGGGTTGCGACAACGATGAGGACGCTCGCCCGAACCGTTAACCGAGTGTTTGCGAAGGGGGAAGCGAAAATCTGCTACAGCAGGCAAAAGATCGACCGGGATCCGGGCCATAAAATCTCAATCAAAAAGGCTGAAATTCATCTCGGATTTCATCCTCACGTGTCCCTTGAGCAAGGACTCAGAAAACTTCGGGGGGAGATGGCTCAACATTTTTCTTGAAGCGGCATCGGGTGCTGGTCACCGGGGTGGGAGGAAATATCGGCCAGGGGATCCTCAAATCCCTCCGGGCGAGCCGGTATCCTTTTACGATCGTGGGGGTGGATCTGGAGCCCCTTTCCGCCGGCTTTTCTCTGGTGGACCGTTACGAGAGGGTTCCCCGGACGGGGTCCCGGGAATACGAGGAGAAATTTAAAGAAATAGTCGGCCGAGAAAATTTGGAGGCGATTTATGTTTCCTCCCCGAGCGAACTGGAATATTTCAGCACCCATCAGGAGCCGTTAGAGAAGGAGTTCGGGTTTAAAATTTTTGTCAATCCGCCGGAAGTTTGCAGGATCGGCCGGGATAAATTCAAAACGGCGCAATTTCTGAAAAAGGCAGGTTTCCCCCATCCCCGGACGGCGCTCGCCCCCGACCGGGAGGGCGTGGCGCGTTTGGTCGAGGAATGCGGATTTCCCCTGCTGATGAAACCCCGAGAGGGATTTACCTCTTTCAACGTTTTTCTGACAAAGTCACCGAAGGAGATCGAAGCCGCCTCTCTCCTCGTACCTGATTTGGTCGTCCAGGAGTATTTGCCGGACACGGAAGGTGAGTTCACCGCCGGGGCGCGCGTCC
>CAYJTI010000074.1:0-7340 GCA_964373135.1 uncultured bacterium
GAACCGTCTTTCACAATACCAGCTCAACTAACCGCCAAACTTGGGATGCGCCCGGACAGTTTGAATCGTTTCAAATCTAATCGCGACCGATTATAATACCGCTTCTCATGGGACAGCCCCTCTCTTCTCAAAATAGTGATTTCTCGAAAGGGCTCGAAGGGGTCGTTGCGGCCCAGACGGGCCTGAGCTTTGTCAACGGCGAGGCGGGAGAACTTTCCTACCTGGGAATTCCGATTCAGGAGCTCATCGCCGGCTCCACCTTTGAAGAAGTCGTTTCTCTTCTCCTCTTTAGAAAACTCCCCGCCGCCAAGGAGCTCGACCGTTTCACAAAGGAGCTGGCCGGCCTGAGGGCGCTCCCGAACGAAGTCCTCAATTTTCTGACCGTCTTTCCTCGTTCGGCTCACTCGATGGCGATGCTTCGCACCCTCACCTCCGCCCTCGCCCTTTTTGACCCGCAGGCCGACGCTTCTTCCAGAGAAGCGAACCTTCAAAAGGCGAAACGGCTGGTGGCGGTTCTGCCGACGATGGTGGCTGCCTATCACCGGATTCGCGAGCGGGAGAAGATCATCCATCCGAAGAAAGTCCTCTCGATGGCTGAGAATTTCCTCGTGATGCTCCACGGAGAGGAGCCTTCGCGGGAGCACGTGCGCGCGCTCGATCAATATTTGATTATGCTGGCGGACCACGGGCTCAACGCCTCGACCTTTGCGGCCCGTGTCACGATCGCCACCGAATCCGACATTTATTCAGCAGTCACTTCGGCGATGGGCGCCCTGAAGGGGGATCTCCACGGCTCTGCCAATCAACGGGCGATGGAGATGTTTATTCGGGTGGGGAAGCCCGAGAAGGCAGAGGCTTATGTCAGAGAACTTTTCCAGCAAAAGAAAAAGGTGATGGGATTTGGACACCGGATTTATAAGAAACAAGACCCTCGAGCCCCGCAGTTTCGCGAGATTGCCGAAAAACTCTGCCGGGGAACGGAAAATGAAAAGTGGTTCGAGATTGCGCTGGCGATCGAGAGGGCAGTCGAGAAAGAGCGTCCGATTCCGCTCAACGTCGATTTCTACTCCTCGATCGTTCTCTATGTCCTTGGGATTCCCGTCGACTTTTTCACGACAATCTTCGCGATGAGCCGGGTGGCCGGCTGGACGGCTCATATCCTTGAGCAGCTTGAAGACAACCGCCTGATTCGCCCCGAAGCGCTCTACGTCGGCCCCCTCAATCAGCCTTACGTCCCCCTTGACCAGCGGAAGTGAATCTCCACGAATATCAAGCCAAGGAGATTCTCCGGCGGTTCAACATCCCGACCCCTCCGGGCGAGGTCGCCCAAACTCCTTCTGAGGCGGAGGCTGCCAGCCGCAAACTGGGCGGAGAAAAATTCGTCGTCAAGGCCCAAGTCCACGCCGGCGGCCGTGGAAAAGCGGGCGGCGTCCTTTTAGTCAAGGGACCCCAGGGAGTCCGAGAGGCGGCCGAAAGGCTTCTGGGCGAAAGACTCGTGACGCCCCAGACCGGCCCGGCCGGCCAGCCGGTCGACCGGGTTCTGGTCGAGCGCGAGACCGAGATTCGGAAGGAATTTTATGCGGCAGTCGTTCTCGATCGCTCGAAGGCAAAGCCCTGCCTCATCTTTTCCGAATCGGGAGGGGTGGAGATTGAAGAAATTGCCCACCGGTCTCCCGAAGCGATTTGGAAATTCCCCTTTTCCCCTCGAGGTCCCTTTGCCCGGGAAGAGGCCGAAAAATTTTTGGGCCGCTCGTCCGTCTCTGCCGGCGAAAGGAAGGAGCTTTCAGAAACACTCGCGAACCTCTCAAAGGTTTTTCTTGAGACCGACGCAAGTCTCGTTGAAGTCAATCCGCTCGCTCAGATAACTTCAGGCGATTTTGTCGCCGTCGATGCCAAGATTCGTCTCGATGACAACGGCCTCGAACGACACCCCGCCCTGGCCTCTTATCACGACCCCCGTCAAGAAGATCCCCGGGAGACCGAGGCCAACAAGTTTGATTTGAGTTACGTGGGGCTCGGGGGCAACATCGGCTGTATGGTAAACGGGGCGGGCCTTGCGATGGCGACGATGGATCTGATTAAGCTGGCGGGAGGAGAACCGGCAAACTTTCTTGATGTGGGAGGCGGGGCGAGCCGGGAGAAGGTCACCGCCGCTTTCAAAATTATCCTCACCGACCCGAAGGTGAAGGCGATTCTTGTCAATATCTTCGGCGGAATCATGCGCTGCGACGTCATCGCCGAGGGGATCTTGGCGGCGGTTCAGAAGATCAAGCTCCGGGTGCCGCTTGTGGTGCGGCTTGAGGGGACGAAGCGGGAAGAGGGGAAGGCGATTCTCAAGAAATCCGGCCTTCAGATTGTCTTGGCCGAAAGCCTCGAAGAAGCGGCTCAAAAAGCGGTCTCCTATGTCCGTTCTTGTTAGTCAGAACACTCGCGTTCTCGTCCAGGGAATCACCGGTTCCCACGGCTCCTTCCACACCAAGCAGATGTTGGAATACGGGACGAAAATTGTGGGGGGCGTCACCCCCGGAAAAGAAGGAGAGCGGGTGGAGGGCGTTCCTGTTCTTAACACGGTTAAAAAGGCCGTGAAAGAGACCGGGGCCGACGCGTCGGTCGTCTATGTCCCGGCCCGTTTTGCGCCGGAGGCGATTCGGGAGGCGTTTGGCGGCGGGATTCGACTGGTGGTCTGCATCACGGAAGGGATTCCTGCGCTCGAGATGGCCCGGATGAAAGAAGAGCTGGCGGGGAAGCCGGTGACGCTCATCGGACCGAACTGCCCGGGAATCATGACCCCGGGCGAATGCAAAATCGGGATTATGCCGGGATACATCCACAAACGGGGACCCGTGGGGGTCCTCTCCCGAAGCGGGACTCTCACCTACGAAGCGGTCTGGCAGCTGACCGAGCGGAGCCTCGGCCAATCCACCTGCATCGGAATCGGCGGCGACGCGATTGTCGGGACCTCTTTCACGGACGGCCTTGACCTTTTTGAGAAAGATCGGGAGACGGAGGCGATTCTTCTCATCGGAGAAATTGGCGGGAGTGCGGAGGAAGAGGCAGCCGAGAGGATAGAGAAAAAAGTTTCAAAACCGGTCATCGCCTTTGTCGCCGGCCGGACCGCCCCCCCCGGGAAACGAATGGGGCATGCCGGGGCCATCATCGGAGGGAGCTCGGAGCGGGCCGAGGACAAAATCAGACGGTTCGAAGCGGCCGGGGTGCGGGTGGCCGAATCACCCGCCCGAATCGGCGAGGCGGTCGAGCGGGTTTTTCGCAAGAGAAGGAAATGAGAGTCCTGACTACTCTGTTTGATAAATTCGTATCCGGTTTTAACCCCCTTCCCTCTCCCCCTCTGGGGGAGAGGGTTAAGGGTGAGGGGGAAATCGGTCAAGAACTTGTCAAACGGCGTATTAGTTTTATTCTGCTGTTTGTATCGTCACTTTTACTTGCGCCCGAAGGAGTTGAAGCGCTGCTCCAGGCGAACCGCATCGTGTTCATTCGGGAGGGGCCGGAAGAAAATTCTCGTGAAGGAACCTTTACCTTCCCTGTCGGGGGGGTCGATCTCAGTCAAATGGGGTACCTTTCGTTTAAGGTCGGTCAGGGAAAGGAGAAGGCGTTGGCGGGGCCGGGACTTTTCGTGGAGCTTCGGGGAAAAGACGGGGGTTACCGAGTCAAGGCCTCACGCTTTCACAGAAGCGCCACCCCCTCCGGGGAGAAAATCGTTATTCCTCTTTCAGAATGGCGGCAAATCAAGCGGTGGGACCGGATTCTCGAGATTGCCGTCGGTTTCGAAGGAACCCGAGGGAATTTAAAACAGGAATTACCGATCCGCGATCTTCTCCTGGGCTCCAATTACCCGGAGGATTTTAAAGGCTTAGAAATTCCGATGCAGAATCGGGTGAGTTCGTTTAAAATAGACGGACGAGTGGCGAGCCCTGAGATGAAATTGAAGAGGAACCCCTCCTCCCTCACGTTGACCCTGACCTTTGTCGATCCTTACCTGGAAGAAATCCGATTTGAGGAAAGCCGGGACGAAGGTTATACTTGGAGCGGGATTCGTTCCTTTTTCGATCATTCAAACGGAGGAACTTATAGCACACGTTGGGAACCGGTCCGGTGGCCGCCGTCAAAAAAGGGAGTTTTAGTCCGGGCCGTTGGGATGAATCTTTGGGGAGGTGAGACTAATCTTGCCGGACCACACCGTCTCTACCTTGACTGAAGGGTCGGCGCGCCGCAATCTCGACTACCTTTACGACCAGCACCTCCAGGGTCACGGACGGGAGACCGTCGAGGCGATTGCGCACTTTCAGGAGCGCCTTGAGAAGAGCCCGATTAAATACGGCCGTTTCACCATTCCCACTTTTTATAAACCGCATCTCCTGAGTCCCCAGCAGGAGCATCTCCTCAAGCGCGTCAATAGCGTCATGATGGAGATTGTGAACACGGCGACCCGCCTCTATTTTGAACAACCCGAACTCCGTCAATATTTCCAGCTGAATCCGGGCTCGGCCGAGCTCGTCGAGATCGACCCCGGGTACCCTCGAAATGTCATCCTGGCCCGCTTCGACGCCTTCCTGGAGGGGGAGGCCTTCAAGATCATCGAGTTCAATTGCGATTCTCCGGCGGGAGCCGGTTACGCCGACGGGCTTGAGGAACTTCTCTTTCAGGAAAAGCTTCTGGCGAAATTTTTCTCCGAGTATGCCGTGAAACGGGAATCACGATGTGAAAGGCTCCTCACGACCCTCCTCGAGGTGTGGGAGGAATTCGGCGGCTATGAGGTTCCCAATCTCGCCATCGTCGACTGGCGGACCGCCCGCACCCGCCCCGAATGTGAGGTCTTCAAGGAATACTTCGAGTCGAAGGGCTATAAAACCGTCATCTGCGATCCCCGGGAACTGAGTTACAAGGGCGGGAAACTCTATCACAAGAATTTCCGGATCCATCTCGTCTATCGCCGGGCGATCTTTGAGGAACTCCTCGAGCACCTGGATGAGATTCAAAGTTTCCTTGAGGCCTACAAGGACCGGGCGATCTGTGTTGTGAATCCCCTGCGGTCACGCCTCGGCAGCACGAAAGGCCTTCTCTCGATCCTCACCAACCCCGATTACGACCACTTTTTTACCGAGGCCGAAAATGTCTTCAAACGGAACCACCTTCCCTGGACCAGACGGCTGCAGGATGCGGACAAGTTTTACGGCGGGAAAAAGATGTATCTGATTGATTTTTTGAAGGATGAAAAGGAGACGCTGATTCTCAAGCCCTCCTTGGGATTCGGCGGAAAGGACGTGGTCGTCGGCCGAGAGACCAAGGATGAAGAGTGGAACACCGCCATCGATCGCGCCCTGAAAGGGGACTACGTGGTTCAGGAATTTGTGAATATCCCGATTCTCACGGTCCCGACGGTCGTGAATCAAAAACTGGAGATGGCTTACAAAAAGGTCAATCTCAACTGTCTCGTTTTTGGGACGAAATTGGCCGGCAACCTCTCCCGCCTGAGCGATGAGAGCGTCATCAATGTTGCCCGGGGCGGGGGGCTCGTGCCGACGCTGGCTGGGGAAATCGAACCCGAACGTTGATGCCGGCACGCCTTAAAGTTTTCAATCTCGAGGAGGCGAACGTCCTCCTTCCTCAATTGGAAGCCCTCCTCAGTGAACTCGAAGAGAGAGAGTACTCCTTTGAGCGCCAGCACGATGAACTCTTTTTTGAGGAACTCCTCGAGGAGATTTCCCCGCCCGAGTCGAGGCTTCAGGCCCTGGAAGCGAGCTTGACGACCTTGGAGGAACCGGTCCAGAAGATTCGGGAGCTCGGCTGCGTCCTGCGTCATCCCCGTCGGGGCTTTGTCGATTTTCTCGCCCGGCAGGGGAACGAGTGGGTTTTCTTCTGTTGGAGGCGGGGAGAGAAACAAATTGAATTTTATCACAGCCTCCACGGAGGATTTTTTGAACGGCAGCGTTTGTCCCGCTGACCCCGGAAATGCCCGAGCTTCCTGAAATCGAGACGCTCGCCTTTGAATTGAGACAGTCCCTCGCAGGCCGTGAGATCCGAGGGCTCCAGATCCGAAACGATTCCATCCTCGAAACTCCCCGCCGATGGCTTGAAAAAAATCTTCCGGGAAAGAGAATCGTTCAGATTGGAAGGCGGGGGAAATACCTTCGTGCCGAACTCACGGGCGGCTTCACCCTCTGGATTCACCTCGGGATGACGGGACAGCTTCTTTTGGAGGATTCCCCCGCCGCCTTGACATCACACACCCATTTCCGCCTGACTTTCACCGGCACTCGCCAGGAACTTCTTTTTCGCGACCCCCGGCGTTTCGGCCGAATCGCTCTCACCCCTTATCGGGGAGAGGAGCTCCCACGGGGAGTCCAGCGGCTCGGGTTGGAGCCGGCCGAGTGGAAGTGCCAAGAATTTTCGGCCTTTGTCAAAAGGCGCCGGGCGAGGATTAAGAGCCTCCTCCTTGACCAACGGGTCGTGGCCGGGCTCGGGAATATTTATGCGGACGAATCGCTCTACCGTGCCGGAATTCATCCGCTCCGGCGGGCCCGGAAGATTCCACGGACGAAACTCTCCCGGCTCCACGGAGTGATCTTAAAGGTGTTGGAGGAGGCGGTTCGGTGGGGCGGTTCCTCGATTGATGATTACGTCCATCTAGACGGCGAAAGAGGGCGCTTCCAGGAATTTCACAAAGTTTACGGAAAAAAAGGCGAGGGGTGCGAGATCTGCAGGACCCCGATTCAAAGCGTCAAACTCTCGGGACGGACCAGCTCCTTCTGCCCCCGATGCCAATCGTAGAGGAGGGGACGGTTCTATTTTCTCAGTCTCCTATCGCTTTCGTATTCGCTGAGCAAATGGAACCGTCCCCTATTTCCACCTAAACACGATGCTGCTTCCCAAGAAGATGTTTCTGACGAAGGGAGTCGGGCTTCACAAGGAGAAACTTTCGAGCTTTGAGCTCGCGCTGCGGGATGCCGAGATCGCGCCGTTCAATATTGTGCGGGTCTCAAGCATTTATCCGCCCTACTGCAGATTAATTTCCAGGGAAGCGGGCTCAAAATACCTCACGCCGGGTCAGATTCTCTACTGTGTGATGAGTGAGAACTCCACCAACGAGCCGAACCGTTTGATTGCGGCGTCGGTTGGAATTGCGATTCCGAAGAAGCCCGAACAATACGGTTACCTTTCCGAGCACCACTCCTACGGCTGGACGGAAGAGCACACGAATGATTATGCGGAAGATTTGGCAGCGAGCATGCTCGCCACGATTCTCGGTGTGAAGTTCAATCCCAATTCAAGTTACGACAAGAAAAAGGAGATTTGGAAAATCTCCAACGAAATCGTGAAAACCA
>CAYJTI010000075.1:0-7304 GCA_964373135.1 uncultured bacterium
TGGAAGCAATTAACTTCACTTTGGCTCCGTGCGGGCGGGCGAGGCGCGCGACTCCCCTCGCTTCTTCGGTGGTATCTTTGACGCCCGCGCGGAGCGTGTATTCAAACGTGATTTCCCGCTTGAGCCTCTCATGAATCTCGCGAAGGGTCTTCGCAAGCTCCCTCAAGGAGTAACGCCGGTTGATGGGGACAAGCTCGTTTCGTCTCTTTTCGTCACTTGAGTGAAGCGAAACGGAGAGCCGGACGCGGCCTTCCATTCGTTTCACAAATGCTTCGATCTTTGGCGCGAGGCCGACCGTGGAGACAGTGATGCGGCGCGCCCCCAGCCCAAATCCCCAATCCGCCTGAAGAATCCGAAGCGCCTTCATCGTCGCCTCAAAATTATCCAAGGGCTCCCCCATCCCCATAAAAACCACATTGGTCACCCTTTGACCGAGCCCTTTTTCAATCGCTGCCGCCTGCTCCACAATTTCCCCGGCCGTGAGGTTTCGCTCGTACGATTTCCCGCTGGCACAGAAGACGCATTTCATCTTGCAGCCAAGCTGCGTTGAGACACAGACCGTTTGTCGGTCCTGCTGGGTAATTAAGACGCTCTCGAGGAGATGACGGTCTCGGGTCTCGAAAAGAAATTTGGTCGACTGGCCGTGCGGGGAACGGAGCGATTCTTTTTCGGTAAGCGTCTTAAGGTCAAACCTTGCCTTGAGTTTTTCTCGAAGGGCAATAGGAAGGTTCTTTAAATCTTCCCACGCTTCGGCATGATGACGGTAAAGCCACTCGAGGAGCTGGCGAGCCCGGTAGCGGGCTTCCCCGAACCCCTCCACCACCTTCTCGGCCTGTTCAAGGTCCAATCCATAGAGGGTCGGGGTCAAATCCATTTCTTCAATTTCATAAAAACCAGCGTGCCGGCAGTTCCGAAAGCCATCAAGCCGAGGGAAAAGAAATAGCCGTATTTCCACGCCAGTTCCGGCATCCACCCGAAATTCATCCCGTAGATACTTGCAATAATCAAAGGCGGCATCGTGAGCGTGGCAAGGATGGTCATCCGTTTCATCACCTCATTCAGGCGGTGGGAGGAAGAGGAGAAATAGGCCTGGAGGATTGAATTCAAGGCCTCGTGGAATCCCTCCGCAATCCCGTAAAGCCGAAAGAGGTGGTCGTAGACATCCCGAAAATACATCAGATTTTTTGGCCGGATGAAAGTGGTCGGGTTCCGGGTGAGGAAATTCACCATGTCACGCTGGGGGGCAATCATCCTTCGAAGGTGGAAGATATTGTGCTTCAGTTTCATCAGCATCGTGAGGAAGTGGGGGCCCGGATTATTAAAGATCTCTTCCTCGATGGAGTCGATTTTGGCGTCATAATCATCGATGACCGGGAGATAATTGTCCACGAGCTGGTCAAGGATAGCGTGCACCAAGCGGTCCGGGCCGTAGCCAAAGATGAGCTCGGGCTTCTTTGCGGCGTTTTCTTGGATTTGTGAAATGCTTCGGAGCGGCTCCTTGTGGAAGGTCGCCACGAAATTTTTACCGAGGAATATGTCCAGTTCGACCATCCGGAGCTCCCCTTCGAGGTCGAGCTTCAGGGCGTGAACCACGAGATAAAGGTATTCTTCGTAATCGTCCACCTTGGGGTGGGGGTTGTCCGTGAGGCAGTCCTCGATGGCGAGCGGGTGAAAGTTGAAGATTTCGACGAGGGAGTCGCTTTCAAACTCATTCGGGTCCTCCAGGTCGACCCAGAGGATGCACTCTTTCTCCTGAAGGGTCTGGAGCATCGCCGCCCGGGAGATATTCGTCTCAAGCGGCTTCCCTTTGTGGTAGAGAAAGGAGGTTAACATTTTTTACTTTCTTGAGTTCTGAAAATTTCCAGCATTTCCCTTCTCCCCCTTGGGGGAGAAGGCAAGGATGAGGGGGTTCATCTCTCGATTCCCCCTTACCCTGACCCTCTCCCCGAAGGGGAGAGGGGAAAAGTGCAGAACTCAAGTTACTTTCTTAACTTGAATCCGATGCGGAAAAGATAGACCGTGAGCGAAAAAAGTGCAATGAAAATCCAGCCAACGACGCCGGCACTGAGAAAGACCGGCGCATCCGAGACGCCGAGCATCCCATAGCGGAGGCCGTTAATCATATAAAACATCGGATTAAAGAGCGTGAGCCACTTGATGGCCTGGGGCACCATCTCAAGGGAGTGAAAAACGCCGCCAAAGAAAATCAGGGGCGTAATGACAAAGGTCGTGCAGATGGAGAGGTGCTCAAATTCCTCGGCGAGGAGTGCCACCACCATCCCGACGAGGGAGAAAAGTAAAGAGACGACCCCGAGGAAATAAAGGACCGCCAGGGGATGGGCAATCGGAAATTGAACGAAGAAAAGCGAGACGAGGTAAACACCGGCTGCCACGGTGAAACTTCGCGCCAGGCCGCCGATTAAAATCGCCAAGACCATTTCGAAATAGGAAAGCGGGGTCACCAGGAGTTCCTCGATATTATTGGCCCAGCGCGAGATAAAAAGGGAGCTCGAGGTATTGCTGTAGGAGCCTTCAATCACATACATCATCACAAGCCCCGGAATCAAAAAGACAAGGTAAGGAAACCCGGCCACTTGTTCAATGCGCTGCCCGAGGGAGTATCCAAAAATGAAAATGTAGAGGAAACTTGAAACAATCGGCGGAAAGATGGTCTGCGTGAAGACCGTTAAAAAGCGGTAGACCTCGCGCCAGACAAGGGTGCGGAAGCCGACTAACGACTTCATCCCCTAACGCCTCCGATCATTTTGCCTGTCCCCCCAAAGGTGCCTGGCACCTTTTGCCTTGGTCAATTTCAAGAAGGCATCCTCCAAGGTCGGCCGGCGGACGTCAATCCGCTCCACCTCGATTCCTTTCTCATGAAGAAACTTAAGCACCCGGGGAACCGACCCTTCCCGCTCTTCAAAGTGAATCTTATGACCCCCGTTGGCCCGGGCGATCTCGACCGGACCGAGTTCGGCAGGAATCTCCGAGACCGGCCGCTTCAAGTAAAGCTCCACCCGGTCCATCGCCATTTTCCGGATTAAGGTTTCCGTAGGGTCCACCGCCATCATTCGGCCCTCGTGAATCACGCCGATTCGGCTGCAGAGTTTCTCCGCCTCTTCGATGTAGTGGGTCGTGAGAAGAATCGTCGTCCCCTCCCGATTGAGGCGCCGGAGAAATTCCCAGAGGCCGTGGCGAAGCTCAAGGTCGACACCGGCCGTCGGCTCATCCAGGATTAAAACTCGAGGGCGGTGAATCAAAGCGCGCGCAATGAGGAGCCGGCGCTTCATTCCCCCGGAGAGCCGTTTGTATCCTTCCTTTCGTTTCTTGGTGAGGTCAAAGGCCTCGAGAAGCTCGGCCGCTCTCTTTTTTGCCTCCTGCCAGGGAATTCCAAAGTAACCCCCTTCAAAGATGAGAATCTGCTCGGCCGAGAGGAAGGGGTCAAAATTGAATTCCTGCGGCGCGAGGCCGATGAGCGCCCGTGTCTTCCGATAGTCGGAGCGGACATCGTATCCGAAGACCTTAATTTTTCCCTGCTGATAATTGACGAGGCCCGTGATGGCATTGAGGGTGGTCGTCTTGCCGGCGCCGTTCGGTCCAAGAAACCCAAAAAAGTCTCCCTCTCCGACCTCTAAGGAGACCTGGTCAAGGGCCTGAAAGCGGCGGTAAAACTTCGTGAGTGATTGAATCGAGATTGCGGGAGTCACAACCTGAATATTTTACCCCATCCCCTTGAAAAGGTGCCAGGCACTTTTCAGTGGGCAGGTCACACTTAAGTGTGACCTGCCTAGTAGCGCACATTTAAATGTGCGCTACTTTTCAGAGGAGGTATTTAATGGCGAGAAAGCCTCCGATGAGGGCAGCCAAAAAGAGATAGGTCAGCCAGTTGAAATATTTGTCAATGAAGGCGTGCACCCTTTCCCCAAAAATCCGAAGGAGCCCGCTCACGAAAAAAAATCGTCCGGCCCGTCCAAGGAGCGAGGCCGCAATAAACGCAGTCAGATTAATCCGGCAGACCCCGCCCGCAATCGTGAAGACCTTGTAAGGAATCGGCGTAAACGCGGCGGTGAAGACGACCCAAAAATCGTATCGCGCGTAGAGGCCCCTCACCTTTTCAAAGGTCGCCTCGGAAAAAACATATTGAAAGAAAAAAGGATGCACCACCTGCCAGACACCCCAGCCCAGAAAATAGCCAAAGAGTCCGCCGAGGACCGAGCCCGCAAGACAAATCGATGCGTATCGGAGCCATTTCTCACGGGTCGAAAGGACCATGGCAATCAAAAGGACGTCGGGCGGAATTGGAAAAACTGAGGATTCGATGAAGGCAATCGAAAAAAGCGCTTTTTCGGCGGCCGGCGTCTGAGCCCAGTGCAACACCCAGTCGTATAGTTTCCGAAGGCCGGGAATCACGAAGGAGGGTTCAACGAGTTAGGAGTTCCAGGGCGCGTTCAGGGTCGTCGGTCTTAATCACAAGACAGCACGAGTCTTGGTCGGGTTTCACGGTGCAGTAAGCGTAGGAGATGTTGATGTCGGCCTCGGCCAGAGTCTGACAAATGCGGGTAAGTTCACCCGGCTGATTTTCAATCCCGATCAAGATGACTTTTTGCTCGAGGACATAGAAATCCTCCTGTTCCAAAAGGAGCAGAGCTTTCGACGGGTTGTCCACCAATAACCGAACCACCGCGTTGTCTACGGTGTCGTGAATAGCAATCGCCAAGAGATTAATCCCGGCCTCGGAGAGAACCGAGCAGACGCGGGCGAGCACACCCGGACGGTTTTCAAGGAAAAGGGAGAGCTGCGTGTGAATCTCGTTTAAGCGCAATCTAACCCTCAGGATTTATCTTGAATGAAACGACGCGAGGTCTTGTCACCAAGGCTTTAAACGGGCAGTCGGCTGATAATCTTTTGGGCAAGCGGGACCGCGCTCTTCGTGACCGCAATTCCGATTCCCTTCAGGGGATTTCCGTGGATATCCTTTTTGCCCTGTTCGTAAAGGAGGCACTCCACCTCTTCCTCCTGAAGCCGGGCCTGAATCAGGTGGGCATCCTCCTCGGTTGAGGTTTCGTAGACTTGGACCCAGGGCTCCCGCGTATTGCGCGCCCGGTAACGCTGATTAACCTTTTGTCCCGGCGTGGGTTGGGCGTACTCGCGCCGCAAGAGTTTCTGCCAGAGGTAAATGGCGTAACCCACAATCCCAACCAGAATTCCGTATAGGAGCGTCCGTATCATCGTTTGTGCTCTTCTGTGCCCGGGTTTTAAACCCGAGCTACGTAAGTAAGATAACACTTCTCGAGCTAATTTCAAATAGCAGTCGTTAAGCTTCTATCTCCTCATGTCGCAATGACATACTTCTTGACTCAGCATCTCCAGCACCTATGATTATTTTGATGGCCTTCTTACCCCCCTATGTCAGCGTCATCGTCCCAGTCCGGAACGAAGAATGCCTGATTGAAGCCTGCCTCAAAAGCCTCCTTTCCCAGGATTATCCCCAGGAGAGATTTGAGATTCTCGTCGTGGATAACGACTCCACCGACAGGTCATGTTCCCTGATTCAAAAATATCCGGTTCAACTCCTCAACGAACGCAAACCGGGACCGGCGGCAGCGCGGAACCGAGGCGCCCGAGAGGCCAAGGGTGATTTTCTCGGTTTTCTCGACGCAGACTGTGCGGTTCCAAAGCACTGGATTTCCCGTCTTGTTGAGGTCATCGCGCAGGACCCCGCCCATGGTTTGGCGGGAGGCCGGACCGTGCAACTACGGGAATCGCTGATTCAGCGCTATCTGGATGATCGTGGAACCGGGTTCTTTGAACCTCGTCCCAGCGCTTCGCCTCTCCCAAAAGACCGGCCGTGGCTTTTGACGACCAATCTCATGATTCGGCGAACACTTTTCGAAGCCGTCGGGGGGTTCGAGGAATCGCTTCGGCCGGGTGAGGATGTGGATCTTTCCTGGCGGTGTTTACTTCTCGGCTGTTGGCCGAAATTCCTGGGAGATTTGACCGTCGTCGAGCGGCGGAGCTATTCACTTATCCATTTTTTGAGGAAGAACCTCTGGACCGGAAGATCGGGTTATCTTCTTGAGAGACGCTACGAAAATGTTTTCCCAAGCTCCTCAGAGGGAAACACATTGGGTTTCCTAAGCCCGAAAATTTGGATTCGAAAGCTTTGGCGTGAGGGGACTCGTCTCTTTTCCGACGGCTGTATTTTTTGCTTTCGGAAAAAGTGCCTCTGTCTCGGCTTGGCCTCTCTGGGGCACCTCGCTTTCCTCGCGGGTCGAATCCGGCCCATGCTCTGTGACAGAATCTTAAATCAATCCCTTCCTGTTCCCTTGCTATCCGAAAAAAGTGGGGGGCATCCCCTCATTCTATCTTCATGCCTCGAGCCTGAAAATCAGCTCCTTTATTTATCCTCGCTCCCAAGCCGTCCCACAATTCCTCGGGATGTCCTCCAAAATTTAGTCGAAGCCGTTTCCGATTGGACGCATTTTTTGGACCGGGGCCGTTTCCACCGGTTGTTGCTGCGTCTCTTTTTTTTCTTAAAAGAAAGCGGGGTCTTGTCCTCTCTGGACTCGGTCCTCCAAGAGACCATAAAAAAAGAGCATCTTCGGGCCCAGGCCCACATGCTGGCCCTTGAGGGAGAGCTCTCCATGGTGCTTCCCTTATTGGCAGAGGCCGGGGTTGAAGTCCTGCTCCTCAAGGGGGCGGCTCTCAATCAAACGGTGTTTCGGGATTCCTTCCTTCGTTACGCTCAAGACGTCGACTTGATGATTCATCCGGAGGACCTTCCGAAAACCCGTACCCTCCTTCAAGAACGAGGCTATCGCTACCAGCCGGCTGAGACCCCTTTCCCAAGCCGGTGGCATGAAAATGTTTTTCATCTCCACGAAAATCTTACCGCCTTTCCTTTCGTTCATGAGCCGAGCGAGGTCCATCTTGACCTCCATCTCGAAGCCTTTGAATCACATTCTGCTTTCCAATTGCCGAAGGGTTGGCTTTGGGAGGGGGCGAAAAAAACCGGCGTCTATGGCTCACAAGCTTATCTGCCTGAGCCCAGCCGGCATTTTGTATTTCTCCTGTTGCACCTTGCCAAGCATGCGGCCCAAAATGAGAACCTCTTTGGGTGGTATCGGGATTTGGACGCCTGTCTTCGCTCTCCCCGAAACCCGATCGATGGGGTATTTTGTTCTGAAATCCTTCTTAGGACCGGAAATGACCGGAGCGCCTCAAGAATCCTTAAGTTTCTTGAGACTCACTTCTCGACACCGGTCCCTCTTCCCCTTACCCGCTTGGAGAAAGGGGAGGACAGG
>CAYJTI010000076.1:0-6914 GCA_964373135.1 uncultured bacterium
CCTTCAAGATCTCACGGGTGGCCAAGTTGAGGGCCTGGATTGGTTTCACAATGGAGTGGGAGAGGGCGGCCGAAATCAGGAAGCCCGTCAAGAGCGTCAGGAGGAACATCGCGGTCAACGCCCCCATCGATTTCTGAAAGGCCAGCTTCAGATTTCCGAGCGGGAAGGTCACCTTTGCGACATAACTTCTGTCACGGACTGAACTTGTCAATGGAATGTATGCGTTTAGTTTTTGCCCCTCTTTGTCGATTAAAAGAAGCGGAGGTTTTCCCTCTTTTTGGTCCAGGAGGGCCCTTTCCGCAGCCAGGAGATCGGGCTCCGCGACCCGGTCCCCTTGTTCGGAATAGAGGATTTCGCGAGTCAACGGGTCTAGGAGAAGAAGTTCGGTCACCTGATGCGTTTCCTTGGATCTGGCGAGTTCGGCTTTCATCAAATAGGGATTTTCGAAGTGGGCGGGGACATCCAGGATTCGGCTTAAACGTTTCGTCATCGACTGAAGAGAAGCGCGGCTCTGGATTTCGTAGACCTTGTTCAAAAAGGAAAGCTGGTTGGTGAGCTGAATGGCGGTAAAACAGGAAACCAAAAGAAGAAGCGGGACTGTAATCCTGAGCAGGATTCGGGAAAAAAGGACGGTTTTTCTGTGGCCCATTTCAGCTGATTCCAGAGGAATTTTTGCCCATCGTAATATTACGTAACGTCTTACAAAATAGAAACTTGAAAACGAATGACGGTGCCACGGCTTGACCCCGGTATGGAGAAATTCTATCATTTAGCAGCGAGTTAAGAAGTTCTAATTTTTTATAACCGGTCCTCTCAGGGGAGGAGATAACGGGGTGAGAGATGCGTAGAGTTATCACAGCGCTCCTTTTGGCGGGCGGCGTCGTTACCCTTTTTGCGCTGGCCTTCAATATCTACGGCCAGTTTGCGCTGGACCACACCCTTGAAAGCCTCAAGCAGGCGCTCGAGGCGCCGCCGGCGGAAATTCCTTCGGAATTGGGAAGCGGCGTTTTCCGCCCGAGTCTTGAGACGGTCCTCCTCGAGGAGGTGACGCATCAGGACCGGGACCTCAAGTCCCTCATCCTCTTGGACCACGCCACTCGTTCGATCCGAGAGTCCGTTGAAGATTCAAGCTATGCCCGGGCCGGTGTCTACCTTTCCGAGGTGGTGAGGGAGAGGGCTCTGAAGAGAAATTTTCTTCTCAAGATCGGCGATTCGGTTTACTATTTCGCTAAACTTTTGCTGCGGACCGTCCGGGAGTTTGCGGATTTCCTGATTCGCCCGTTTGGCCCGAGAGCGAAGCCGGCGCCCCTGGAGGGGGCGGGGGTCCTTCTCCTGGGAGAGGCCGGGCGGATGGAGAAAAGTTGGAAACTGGAAGAGGCCCGGCGGTATTATGAAGAGTTTTTGAACCGGTATCCGAATCGGCCGGAAAATGGTTTCGTGAAAATTTCCTTGGCGCACGTCTTGACAAAGACCGGAAAGCTTGACGAGGCAAAAAAAATCCTCAAAGCCGTCATCCGGCAGTTTGCCGGCGGGGGCGAGGAGACGGCCGCCACGCAGCTTCTTGCTCATATCGTCGAGATTCGGAGACAGCAGCTGCGGGTTTCCGCTTTGGAAAGCTGGATTCAGGAAGATTCCGGGCGATTTTACACGGAACAAGGAGGATTGGAGCTGGCCCTCATCTTTCTCGCCACTTACCAGGTAGAGCGGGCCCTTTCAATTTTGGAGAAACTGGGCGAAGCCCCGGACCCGAGCGTCCGGTCCAAGGCCCTTTTCTATCGGGGATGGATTCATAAGTGGCAGGGGGACTTCGAAAAAGGAAGAGAAATCCTGGAGTTATTGAGCCGCGAGGCCGGTCTGGGTCCGGATTTGGAGACCGCGGCGCGCGCCGCCTTGGCCGACCTCTATTGTGGGGGAGAGGAGTACGAAAAGGCCCTGGAAAGTTATCAGCAGATTGCCACGGAGCCGCCGAGTTCGGCCATCAAGGCTCTGGGTGAGCTGGAGCAGAGCAATATTTATCTCTTTGGCCTCAACCGGCTGGAAGAGGCGCGCGAAAGAATTCAGCGCCTTGAGACCACTGATCCGGGCACCATTCCGCTTCTCGTGCGGGCGAAAGGGCGTCTTGAGGAGGCCTTGAAAATGTCGCTTCGCGACCAGGCCTTTGTTGCGCTTTCGGAAACGCGGGTGGAGGAGGCGCTCAGGATGTTTGAACAATACCTCCTTCAATTTCCCCGTGACGGATTGGCCCACAGCGGGCTCGCTTCAATTTATATCCTGCAGGGAAAATTGGACCAGGCGCTCGAGTCGGCGGAGCGGGGATACGGCCTGACCCGGGACGAATACACCGCAAGTGTCCTCGCCTACGTCCACGAGAAGCGGGGGCAGTATGATGAGGCGAGCCGCTACTACGCGATTGCAACCGGCATCTTCCCCAATTATGTGGCGGCCCACTTCAACCTGGCGAGGATTTACGCCGCCAGCGGAAAATATGAAGAGGCGGAACGTCTGTTGGAACGCTTGGAGGAGCGGTCCGGGAGCTTCTCCACGCTCATCCGGGCAAAAGTTTTGAACAACCGAGGGTGTGTCCTTTGGGACTTGGGAAAAGAGAAAGAAGCCGTCCGGCTTTTTAAGGAAGCGCTGAAGGTTAAGCCCGATTTAATTGAGGCAAAGGACAATTTGCGTTTGACCTCAGGCAGCGAACCAATCCTAGCCCAATCCGGCGTGTGAAGCGCGAAACCTGGTTTTCGACGCCAAACGTAGCAGCGCGTTCGACAAATTCGCGGCCGGTTTCCCCCTCACCCTTAACCCGCTCCCCCAAAGGGGGAGAGGGGAGGGTGAGGGGGCCAAAACAGCGTACGAATTTATCGAACAGGGTAGCAGGAGCCGGGGCCATTTTGACGGCGGCCCTCTGCGTTGGGCTTTTCATCCTTTTTCCCTCCACGTCAGGGAGTCCACAGACTGCCGAAACGGGGGTGACCCAGGTCACGGGAGTTCGGCAGGAGGACAAGGCGCTGCGTCAGGAATTGGAAAGATTGCAGCGGGAACTCTTGAAGGTGCCCAAACGGAAGCGGTATCGGTTCGGGGACGACAACGAGATGACGTATGACGGAAACCGCGATAGCACCCGAATCGGCGACAACGGCAAAGGGGAGACCACGTTTCGAATTAAACCCTTCTTGGGCTATGACCTCAGCGGGAGGAAGACCGATTTGAAGCTTGAATACGGGTGGTCCCGGATCTACGGCGTGAAAACCGAGGGAAGTGATTCGGTCGACCAGGACGTGACATTTCGTTTGCAGAGAAAGTTGTTTAAGAAGACGACCCTTTCGCTCAATGACCGCTTTGCCTTGAAAAGGCAGCGCTCCACGGCGATTGAAGAAAAGCGGTTGACTTGGAGCCAGTCCCACCGTCAGAGTTTAACGCACAATTTGACGCAGAAGCTGCAAGTCGTTCTGGAGTCAGACTACTCGAGGACGGACCACCCTCACGAAGAGTTCGACCAGGATACGAATTACACCTATGCCCTTTCCCCGACGGTTTTCTTCCAAGTGACGCCTAAAAGCCGCCTCTCAGCGGCCTATCGAATGAGCTGGACCCGGACCGCCGGGAACGAAGCGGGCGACGCCACAACGCACCAAGTCCGGGGGACCTATTCTTTCCGTGTGACGCAAAAGTCCTCCGCCACTTTTGACCTCGGTTACCAAATTCAGAACCCTAATTCGGCGGGCGCCACGACTTCAGACCAGACGCTGGTGGGCGCCGCCTACATCTTTCAAATGACCCCGAAGACAAGCACTCGGTTTAACTACTCGCGGACTTTTCAGGATTCAACCGCCGATTCCGTGACCACTTTGGTCCAAACAGGGACGGAGACCGTTTCAGACTCCCTGGGGCTCGGCCTCAGTCTTCGCCCTCACCGCCGGCTGGGCGTGGAGTTCGCCTTCAACGGTTCTCATTCCCGGACGAAGACTTCGGCCGGGGACGCAACCGGAAGCAAGACCCGAACCTGGACGCTTCCCTTCCAGGCGGCGTTGAATCTCAGTCTCGCGCAGTGGATTACCTTTAACGTCAGCTACACGTATTCCCACCAGTTGACAGACGAAAAATCGACGAATGAGGTTCGAGATCACGCCTTGGTCGTGACATCGAATGTGAATTTTTAAGATGAGTGCGAGAGATTATTTTTCATTCCGTCGTGAGGCCGGCCGCTGGGCCATTCTGGGGATGTGCCTCACCTTCCTCTTTCTCCCTGAGGCTTTTCCACAACGCGAAGAGGCATTTGAAAAAGTGAGGAAGATTGCGGAAGGAACGGACACGGCCACGCAGCGCAAGAAGGCTCATCAGGTTGCCGTGGGAGACCTTGTCCGCATCAAAATTTATCCGGAAGATCAGTATGTCAAAGGGGGAGAGGCCGAGGTTTCGAGCGAGGGGACCATTACCCTGAACGTGCTTGGGAAAGTCTCGGTGGATGGGAAGACGGTTGCGGAACTGGAACAGCTGTTCACCGAAATATTGGCCAAGGATTATCTCGTGAACCCGGTGGTGGTGGTGGAGGTCGATGAATCGGAGAAGTCGAAGGAATCGATTGCGATTTTGGGCCAAGTCCAGAAGCCGGGCACTTACGATTTCCCGGCTGACGGGAAGCTCACGCTCCTTCAGCTGATTTCAAAAGCCGGCGGCTTTACCCCGGTGGCGAATGTCAAAAAGATCAAGGTGATTCGAAAAGAGGAGGGAAAGGACGCGAAGGTCCTCCGGGCCAATGCGGAGGCCATCATTTCTGGAAATCGGCCCGACATCGAACTCCAGCCCGATGACGTCATCCACGTCGGAGAGAGTTTCTTTTAATGGAATCCCCCGCCCCTGCCCCGGTCGCTTTTCCCCTTTATGAGATGGCGGAGCGCCCGCTCGACTACAAGCGCTACCTCTTTCTCCTCAAGAAAAATGTGAACCTCATCCTTACCTTTTTAGTGATGGGGCTCACCCTGGCCACGATTCACGTTTCCCGGATTCCGGATTATTACCAGACTCGGGCCCAGATCCTGCTGGAGAGACCGCGGGGGGGTGTCACTCAGGTGGCCCAGCCCTTTCTCGAGCCGGACATGTTCTGGGAAGATTATTACGTCACCCAGGAGAATATCATGACGGGCGACACGGTCCTCCGTGAGACGGTCGATGAGATGAAGCTCTTGGAATACTTTGAGGTGGAGGAGATGGATATCGCAGCAGCCAGGATTAAATCCTTTCTTCAGGTGAAACGGATTAAAGGAAGCCGGCTTTTCGACATTGTGGCGAGCCAGAGCGACCCCCAGTTTGCGGCGGCCCTCGCGAACACCGTGGCTCGGGCGTACATTCGAAAGAACTTCGAGAATCAGCTTTACTACTCGAAGGAACTCCTCACTTGGCTCCCGCGCGAAGGAGAAGAGATGATTACGGTCGAGGACCCGTTTGGGAAGGTCAAGCAGATGACGCGAAACGAACTCATTGAATCCCTGCCAACGGTTCGAACGGACCCGACCGTCCGTGAGCTCAAGGGAAAAATTGCGGCCCTTGAGGCGGACATTGACTCGATGCTCCGGGAATACCGGGAAAAGCACCCCCTGGTGGTGAAGTCCCAGGCGAAACTCCGCTTTCTGAAAGAAAGTCTGGAGGCTGAGAAGGAAAGAGTGGTGGAACAGCTGAAACAGCAGGCGACGGGCCAATATCAGGTTTCTCACGCCCGCATCGTGGAAGAGGCCGAGGTGCCGCGGGAGCCGGCCGGGCCGGCGCGATTCAAAAGCGTCATCCGATTCGTCGGCGTCGAATTTGTGGTCATTTGTCTTCTCCTTTTTTTATGGGACTACTTTGACGAATCGATTCACTCGCCCGACGACCTGGCTCGGCACGGGGTCTCCCTCGCCTTCTTGGGTCCGGTTCCGTTGATTAAAAAGGAGGAGATCCCCCGTCAGGAGCGGGGATTGATTGTCCACTACCAGCGTCATTCGGCCGTGGCGGAGTCCTTCCGGTACCTCCGGGTCGCGATTAATTTTTCCGCGCCGCCGGAGGCGTTGAAGGCCCTGCTCTTTACGAGCAGTCTCGAGCACGAGGGGAAATCCTTCATCGCCCATAACATTGCGGTGTCGCTGGCGCAGGACGGGAACCGAACCCTTCTCATCGATGCCGATTTGCGGAAGCCGGTCGGCCACCGGATTTTTGGAATGGAGAACCTCACCGGCCTTTCCAACTACCTGACGAGTGAAATCGAATTTGATTCGATTGTCCGGCAATCCTTTGTCGAAAATCTCTGGCTCATTGTGAGCGGTCCCGTCTCCCCCAATCCGGCTGAAATTCTCGCCTCAAAACGGATGGGCCAGCTCTTGCAGATTGCCCGGGAGCGGTTCGACCGAATCATTATGGACACGACCCCCCTCATCGGAATCGGGGACCCGCTTGTCTTGGGAAGCCTCATCACGCACGTGGACCTCGTGGTCCACTCGGCCAAGACGCCGGCGGCTGTCATCAAGAAATCGAAGGAGCTTCTTGAGAAAAGCGGCATCCGGATTATTGGATGTATCTTGAACGAAGTGGACCTCGAGAAAGAGCGTTACGGCGGATATTACAAATTTTATTACAAGACCTACGGCGGTTATTACATCTCCAAGCGGGAGACCCCCCCTCCTTCCGGCCCCTCTTCCTGATTTTGGTGACAGTCACCAAAATCTCCCCGTTGACACCCTTTCGCGCTGTGCAATAATCATTTTGGGGACAGTCACCAAAAAAGGCGACAGTCACTAATGGCGCTGCCTTAAGGTCATTTTTCCCTCTCCCTTCCAGGGAGAGGGTTAGGGTGAGGGCCAAAGCAGGCACGGCATACCCCACACCCCCACCCTCTCCCCAAAGGGGAGAGGGAGATTCTCTGCTTAAGGAAGCGCCATTCGTGA
>CAYJTI010000077.1:0-6812 GCA_964373135.1 uncultured bacterium
CCATATGACGAGCCCCGAGCCCACGGGGAGAGAAGCGATTCGGGCGATGGAGATGGCGATGAAAAAAGCGGGGGTCACGGCGAAACAGATTGATTACATTAATGCGCACGGCACCTCGACCCCCTTGAATGACAAGACCGAGACGATGATTATCAAACGCGTTTTTGGGGAACGGGCTTATGAGATTCCTATCAGTGCCACGAAGTCGATGGTGGGACATTTAATCGGCGCGGCCGGCTCGGTCGAGCTGATTGCGACCGTCCTCGCGATGGAAAATTCGGAAATCCCCCCGACGATTAATTATGAAGTGCCCGACCCTGAGTGCGACCTCGATTACGTTCCCAACCAATCCCGGCCCGCCAAGATCAACATGGCGATGAAAAATTCCTTCGGCTTCGGCGGCAAAAACTCCATCCTTATCATCGCGAAACCCTAAGAAAAAGGGGACAGGCACCTTAAAGGTGCCTGTCCCCTTTTTCTTCTAATCTTTCAGGACGAAACGGCAGCCCAGCATTTTTCTTTGCGGCCGGAGTTCCTTTCCCCGGTCGGGTCGGCACTCGAGACAGAACTCGACGAAGTCGAGGTATTCGTCCATTGAGAGGAATCGGCTGGGAGGGGGGAGGGAGCGGGTGAATACCGGAAAATCGAGCTTTTCCTCGTTTGGCGGTTTAGCCGGGTTTGAGGGCGTGTCGGATTTTTTCATAGACCGTCTCGTTGGCGTATTTTAGACAAAGAGTGCGGAAGACGTCCGAGCCGACGTCAATACGGTTTTTTTCGACGAGTTCAAAGACGTCGAGTAAATCCTTGGGTTCCCGGCGTTCCTCTCCTTGTTTGAGCGCGTGGAGTTTCATCGCCAAAAGGTGATCGAGTGACGGGACAAGACATTTCTCGCCCCGAATCGTAACTTCTTTGGATGTGGCCAGCATTTCCGCCATCGTCCTTTGGGAGATAAAGATCAGGTCGACGTCGATAAAAAAAGGTTCGTTGTGGGTGAATCGAGCGACAAGGTTCTGCTTATCGACGAGGCGGTAGCCCCCGCGGGCCAAGAGGGCATGGGCTTTTCCGAAATTCTCATCCGTAATTAAAAAATCTGCATCGAGTGTGGCTCGCGTGACCTTGTGGTAATTCACCGCAAACCCGCCCACGATGAGACAAGGGATTCCTGCCTTGCGGAATTCTTTCGAGATGAGCTGAAAGCAGTTGGGATATTTCATTTTACGAGACGGAGCGGCTTTTTGCGGGGGCGGACGAGCTCTTCGGTTTCGTCTTCAGCGCCGGCGGCGAGGATGCCGCGCTCGGACGATTCGATGAAGTTCACAAGATGGGTGAGCTCCGGAGAAGGAGCGCACTCGGTCTTGATTTTTTCGACGGCGTGGGAAACGGTGAGGCCGGAGCGGTAGAGAATCTTGTAGGCCTTTTTGAGTTCATTTCGGACGGGTTCGGCAACGCCGGCGCGACGAAGTCCCACGACATTGATTCCCAAGACCACGGCCGGTCTCCCGCCCGCAATCATGAAGGGAGGCACGTCCTTATTGCAGGCCGAAAGCGCGCTCACGATGGCGAGCCGGCCGATGCGGGTGAACTGGTGAAAGCCGGTCATTCCCGAAAGGAATGCCTGGTCCTCCACCTTGCAATAGCCCGTGAGCGACGCCTGGTTCACCAGGATGACTTTGTTTCCGATTTCACAGTTGTGTGCCACGTGGCAATAGGCCATGAGGTAATTTTCATTGCCGATGACCGTGGCCGTTTCGGGCTTGGTCCCGCGATGAATCGTGACATATTCCCGAATTTGATTGTGGTCGCCGATTCGGGTGTAAGTCGGGGCGCCCTGATAGGCGAGGTCCTGCGGCGCATGGCCGACGAGCGCCCCCATATGGATTTCATTGTGACTTCCGATTTCTGTCCCCCGGCAAAGGTAAGCCGAGGCGTGAATCGTGTTGTGGGAGTCAAGCTTGACGCCCTCTTCAATCACCACATACGGCCCAATCCGGTTTCCCACACCGAGCTGGACATTTTTCCCGACAATGGCCGTAGGATGAATTTCATTCATGATGCCGGCGATTTTAGCATATTTTTCAACACCTTGACAAAGGCTCTCGGGGCCGGTATGATTTGACCAGAATTCAGATTAATCTGAATTCAAATCAATTCAAAGGAGCCCGAACGATGACCCGAACCTTGCCCCTATCCGAGGTGAAGATGAAATTCAGCCAGCTCGTGGCCGACGTCCTTCGCCGGGCGGACGAGATCATCATTACCCGCAACGGCCGTCCTGCAGCGGTCCTGATGAGCGCAGAGGAATATGAAAGCTGGAAAGAGACCCAGGAGATTAAGAAGGACCCTGAGCTGATGGCGGAGATCCGTCAGGGTCTCAAGGAATTCGCAAAAGGTAAGACGAAAACGTTTTACTCTGTGAAGGAGCTTTTCGGAGAAGATCTTTAAAGCCGATGAACCGCCGCCTTAAAATCGGCGAGACCCTTCACGAGTTCCTCCGCCGTCTCCCTCCTTCCGTTAAAAAAAGGGTGGCCGAAGGGTTGGATGAGATCAGCGGAAATCCTCATTCCGGAAAGCCCTTAATAGAAGAACTTGAAGGGTATCGGAGTTATCGGGCAGGGACCTTCCGAATTATTTATCGGGAGCAGGGCCCCTTGATTGAAATCAGGGCCGTCGGTCCGCGAAAGACAATTTACCAGGCATTGGCTCTCGAGCTGGCCGGTAAAAAACCCTAAGTTGTCCTCTCGGCCGCTCACCGCGAGCTTGACAGGGCCGGCGAGGAAGGTAGGATTGACCCACATCGTCCTTGACGGGGCCGCCCATTTGGGAGGAAAAGATGAAGCTGAAGGTAGACCTGGAGAGCGACGCGCTCTATTTCCGGCTTAGCGAAGAGTCTATTGAAGATAGTGAAGAGGTTCGGCCTGGGATCGTGGTGGATTGTGCGAAATCGGGGAAGGTGGTCGGAGTTGAGATCCTGGGCATCAAGAAGCGTTTCTCGCTGGATGAGTTATCCAACATTAAGGTCGAACTGCCGACAAAGGTATAACCCTTACCGCAGGCCTCTACCCAATAACTGTGTTATAACCCATTTCAAATTAATGGGTTACAACAAAGTAAATTATTTTAATAAGCCCCTTGCATTCGTGCGGGCTGTATGGTAATTTTATGGTACCTTGTTCAGGCGGCACCAAGCTAATCAGAGTCGGGTCACCCGAAATTTTTTTTACCGTTTCTCCTAAGCGGATTAAAAAAGAGATGCAAAAAAGAGCTAAATCAACAGTTGCGCTAACCACGGCGGCGTTTTTTCTCCTGACGCAGGTTGTTTCGCCCCTTCCTTTGTGGGCCATTGAGGGGGCCCCGGCGGCGGAAGTCAGAGTCTCTCCCAAGTTTGACCTCTCGCTTCCTCCGAATCTCGGCACGATTCAGACAATCTCGGCCGGAACCGGCCCCACCCTCATCCATATCCAAACCGCCCACGGCAATTACGAAGCCCAGCAGAAAATCAAATCCATCCTCCGCCACCTCAAAGAAAATTACGGAATCAAACTTCTCCTAGTAGAAGGCGCCATGTCCAGGCTCGACCCGGAGCTGATGCGTCTTTTCCCAGACGACCCCGAGCTCACCAACCGCATTATGGACGACCTCACGAAAAAAGCGGTTGTGAAAGGTCCTGAACTTTTCCTTTTTGAAACGCCGGATGCCGCAGGTTACGGAATCGAGGATGCTGACCTCTATTGGGCGAATGGCGAGGCCTTCAAAGTAGTCCTGACCGAGCAGGCCAAGACGGAAAACTTCATCCGTGATATGGACCTCCAGATTGACCGGCTCACGAGCCCTTATCTGAATAAAGACCTTCGTGCTTTCCTGAAGCAGCTCGAACGTTTTGAATCAAAGACCCTTCCTTTTATGGAATGGCTCTCTTACCTCAAGAATGAGGCGAAGAAGCATCTTGGCGCCGACTTGGGTGACCCCGCCTATCAGATTGAGTGGCCGATGCTCCTCCGGATCTTCAAGCTGAAGGAGTTCGAGGCGAAGCTCGACCCGAAGGCCCTCGTGAAGGAACAGGCTGAATTTCTCAAGGCCGTCAAGAGAATCCCGGCCGACACCTATCGCGAGGTTGAAAAACTCCTTTCCTCGCCCGTCACCGAGCACCAGCTCCCAGACCCGGAAACCGGCCTCCTTTTCGAAGAGATGGTGGGCCATCTCGCCCTTGACTTCAATTATGACGCCTATCCGAATGTGAAATATTTCATCGGCCACCTCATCCTGCAGAGCGAGGTGAAAGGGGAGCGCCTCATGCAGGAGATGAACCGGTTGGTTGAACTCATCTCCGAGAAGCTTGCAGCGTCGAAGGAAGAGAAGAAAATCCTCGCCCTCTTGAAAGACCATCGCCTCTTGAAGCGACTCTTCGCCCTCGAGCTCACGCCCGAAGATTATGACGCCATTGTGGGCGGTGAAAAAGGGGACAGGTCCCCACACCAGAAAGGGGACCTGTCCCCTTTTTCGAGTCTCAAGCCCTCCTCTGTCATCACCCGTTTCCAAGAACTCAACTCCACCGGCCGCGTCCGTGACATCCAATTCTTTCACTTGGAAGAAATCGATTCCCTCTTTGAGAAAGCCCTTGAGTTTTACGGAGGCGTCAAGGCGCGTGACGAGTCGATGCTCCGAAATGTCGAGGCGCGCCTCGAGGAAACAGGCGAAACAAAGGCCGTGGTCGTCACAGGGGGCTTCCACGCCGGACCGTTTCAGAATTATTTCAAATCCAAAAATTACAACTACTGCCTCATTGCCCCCCGCATCACCTCCCTTGCCGGCCGCGAAGCTTATGTCGAGGCAGTTCTAGGCGAGCCGGAGGCCGAGGTTATTCAAGCGACGCATGAGACCTCTTCTTACTTCGATCTCGACGTTTCTCGTCAGGATCGTTTTCCCCAGGCAGCACCGGCCTTAGCCCGAAGCATCGTCCGAAGCATTTTTGACAAATTCCGAAGAATTCAATCCAAGGCTGGGTCTGTTGTGGAAGTTGCTCCTTGGGGAGATGATTTGGCCGTTGTGACTTTCAGACCGGGCCCGCTGACAGGGCTTCAACAGGTCCGCGCAGAAGTACGACTCAGGAAAGGCGCCGAAATAACCGTCACCCAAAAGCCGGTCCTTGAGCCCGCCTCCGTCCGAATCGAAGTTTCCCCGCCGGCCGCCGCCTCCGCCACAAGACCTGTTGGACCCGCCGCGACTTCTGGCGGGCGCTCCGAGGCGCGGGCTAAGGGAGAAAGCAGTGAATTGGATGAGACAGAGGATAGTGTTAGCGATGCAGAACTTGAAGAAGAGTTGCGCGCAATTCTGCAGGCAAGTGAGGAAGATTCCCGTAAACCGGTCAAGGCCCGTAAGACGCCCGACGTAACCTGGTTCCAACTAGGGAGTTTGATTGAGGATTTTATGGCGGGCGCCGTAAATGAGGGCGTTAGGGACAATGCGAGAAAAGTAATCAAAAAATTTTATGCCGGAGTCCGTAGGAAGGCAAGGAAGGCAAGCGACAGGGCCAACTCAAAACCAGCCAATACCCCCGCTCAGGTGCGGGCCGAAGTGCGGACAACCGCGTTTCAGAAACTCGTCGATTTGGCAGACGTTGCGCCTGCCTCCGCCAAAAAGCCTGGCGGACCCGCCGCGACTTCTTCCCCCCGCGCCGAGGTGCGGGCAGAGGTGGAGAAGCTTCGTCAGGCGTTGCAGCGTGGAGCGGCAGCAGCTAATGAGCATTTCTTTGCGAGCTGGAAGGGTTCAGGGGCGCAGGACAGAGAGGCAATCGGCTTAATGAGGCGAATCTCACAACTGCCGGAAGGAGTGAGCCAAGAGGAGTTGAAGAATCTTTCAGTCGCATTGGCCCAAGTTCAAACAAAATATGGCATCTCTCAAGCGCCTGCTCGCCGTGCAGAACTTCGGGACATTCCGGCGGTGCCGGCCGTGGTGAGTCTGAGAGAAGTCGAAGCCCTCGTGAGGCCGCTTGGGATTCCCGGCCAGGCCGAGCAGGCAAGGCTCGCCTTGGCGAGCAAGATAGAAGAGGAGCCGGCCTTGGTGCCCGCCCTGGTCGGTTGGTTGCAAGAATCAGTCACTGCACGTCCCGTGGCTCCGGCTGCCAGCGAAATTGCGGCCCTGCAAGGAATCATTGGAGTGTTGAGCCAGTCTGAGGGACGGGCAGTCCAAGGACAAGTAGCGGCACCGGTGGTTTCAGCCGTGAGCGTCCGCCCGATATTGGTCTCATTGATTGGAGAGGAGCGAACCCCGCCCCCAATTGTGGAGAGTGCCATTCAAGGTTTGGGAGTCATTGTTGGAGTTGGAGAAGCGCCCGGCCCACAAATTGTCCCGTCGTCTGTCTTATCCGCCGAGGAGATTAGAGTTCTCGCCGAAGAAGTCGAAAAGCCCGCTTCCCTTGAAACCCAGGAAGCGGCAGAGAGACTTTTGAAAGCCGTTCGGCCCGAAGCCTTGGAAAGGGTGAGACCTGTTCCTTTAGAGGAGGAGGAAGAGATTAGGGTGCCGGCAGTGACCGAGGAAATTGAAAAACTCGCCGAGGAGGTGCCGACGGCCCCATTGCCGGTTTTTCGTGAGACAGGAGAAGCCGTTGAAGCACCGGCCGCTCCGACTTTGACCGAGGAGACAACGACCGTTGGCGTGACGACTGTGACTCCTCGTCCGGTGACCGTGACGACGCCTTTTGAAACATTTGAAACAATTACTCAGCCTGCGACGGAGCCTTCTAAGACCGTCCCTTCACCGGTTGAGACCACTGTGCCACCGACGACTTTCCCCCCGGGGACGGTAACGACTCCGGG
>CAYJTI010000078.1:0-6766 GCA_964373135.1 uncultured bacterium
TTTACGCCTCCAATATCCTCCAGCGCCACCTCGACATCTTCGTCAATTACGGCGATCTCCCCGAGGAGGAGGAAGAAGAAGAGGAGGAGGATAAGGAGTTCATCGACCTGATTGCGAAGCCCATCAGCGAGCTTGAGCTTTCGGTCCGGAGCGCCAACTGCCTCCAGGCCGCCAGCATCAAGACCATCGGCGACCTGATTCAAAAGACCGAGGCGCAGATGCTGAAATACAAAAACTTCGGCAAGAAGTCGCTCGCCGAGATCACGAGCATCCTCACGAATATGGGGCTCAAGCTCGGGATGAAGATTGAAGATCGAGCGAAGAAAAAGAAGGAGCCGATCGCGGGTTAATCGGAAAGGAATCCAAGAACCGTGTGGCACCGAAGAAGGCGGAGACGATTAGGCGTTAAGACCAAGCACCGGAAGGTCCTCCTCCGGAATCTGGTGCGGGGCCTTGCCTCGAGCCGCCGGATTATCACAACGCACGCCCGGGCGAAGGAAACCTCGCGCCTCGCGGACCGGATGGTGACGATTGCGAAAGAGGGGACCCTCGCCGCCCGCCGCCAGCTCCTCCGTCACCTGGGCTCGGTCGATGTCGCGAATCTCTTCGTAGACCAAATCGCCCCCCATTTTAAGGACCGGCAAGGGGGTTACACGCGTGTCCTGAAGACCGCGATTCGTCCCGGGGACGGGGCGCTCAAGGCGCTCGTGGAGTTTTCGGTGCCGATTGAGGTGGCCGGGAAGAAGGAGAGGAAGGCGAAGAAGGAAAAAAAGCCCAAGGCGCCGAAGCCCGTCGTTGAAGAGAAAGAAAAAAAAGTTCGTGTGGAAAAGCCGGCGCCCAAAGAAGAAAAAAAAGAAATGAAGGCCCAGAAGGCGGAAAAAGAAGAGCCGGAAAAGAAGAAGGACGAGAAAAAAGAAACCGAGAAGCGGGGAGGTTTTCTCTCCAAACTGAGAAAGTTCCTGACCGGAGATTAACTTGTCTCCCCCAACCCCCATTCTCTCCAAGCGAATCAAGAAGGTCACCCCCTCCCTCACCCTTTCCATCACGGCGAAGGCCAAGGCCCTTCAGGCCCAGGGCGTCAAGGTCATCTCCCTCAGCGCCGGCGAGCCTGACTTTGACACGCCCGAATTTATTAAGGAAGCGGCCGTCGAAGCCCTCAAAAAGGGGGTGACGAAATACACGGCGGCCGAAGGGACGCTTGAGCTTCGGAAGGCGATTGTCGAGAAGCTCCATCGGGACCAAAAGCTGATTTATTCGCCCGACCAAATCGTGGTCTCTTCGGGCGCGAAGCACTCGATTTTCAATCTCTTGCAGGTGCTCCTGAATGAAGGGGATGAAGTTTTAATCCCTTCCCCTTACTGGCTGAGTTACCCGGAAATCGTGACGCTTTCAGGCGGCCGGAGCCGTTTTCTCAAAACGACCGAAGCGGCCCAATTCAAAATCACGGCCGGCCTGTTGCAGAAGGCCGTCACGGCAAAAACGAAAGTCCTGATTCTCAATTCCCCCTCGAACCCCACGGGCGCCGTGTATCGCGCCGAGGAGCTTGAGGCGTTGGTGCCGGTTCTCCTGAAGCATCCGAAGCTCTGGATTCTGAGTGACGAAATTTACGAGAAACTGATTTTTGACGGGGAGGAGCACGTTTCGATTGCGTCGCTTCACCCCGAGATTGCGAAGCGGACCCTTCTCGTGAATGGCCTGAGCAAGGCCTACGCGATGACCGGCTGGCGGCTGGGCTACCTGGCGGCGCCCAAGGAAATTGCGGAGGCGGCCGGGACGCTTCAGAGTCACTCGACCTCGAACGCGACTTCGTTTGCCCAGGCCGGGGCGGTGGTGGCGCTCCAGAAAGGGGAGGCCGAGGCGAAGCGCTTCTGTGAAATTTTCGAAAAGCGGCGCGATCTTTTCGTGGCGGAACTTCGGAAAATTCCGGAGCTTAAAGTTTTTAAGCCGCAGGGGGCCTTTTATGTTTTTGTGAATATCGAAGCGACCGGCCTCAATTCAATGAGTTTCACCGAGCGGCTCCTTGAAGAAGCGAAAGTAGCCGTTGTCCCCGGCAAAGTCTTCGGAAGCGACCGCCACATCCGCCTCTCCTTCGCCTGCTCCGAAAAAGATTTGCTCGAATCCTCTCACCGGATCAGTCGTTGCCTCCAAGGGGACAGTCCCCTTTAAGGGGACAGGCAAACTTTGGTATAATCCCGGTCATTCAGGGTTGTGGGCGATTTCATCGCGATCCGCATAAAAGTCGGATCAATCCCACCTTAACGGGAAGCATTGCCGTAAGCCAACCCAGGGGTTGGCGGCGGTAGACACGATTCACCCTTCGGAGCAAAAAACTAAGGAGGGTGAATCGATGAAAAAGAAAACTTTCCGTCAAATTGTTCCTCTTGAGATGATTGAGGGACGTATCTTCATTAGCCACGGGGTCAAAGTCATTCTCGATACCGATTTGGTTGAACTCTATGGAGTTTCAACCAAACGTCTGAATGAACAGGTCAGACGTAATCGTGACAAGTTTCCGGAAGATTTCATGTCGATGGGAGACCGAAGAGCTTTCTCGTTCAAAGTCACGAAATTCGGCCTCGGAAGAAGGTGTTGACTTGAGGTCGCAAAATGCGACCTCAAGGGGGTATGGCGGTCGCCGTTACGTAGCATAATTATACGGAGCACACTCAAGCAGATGTGGAAACTGAGCGCGAGCGGGCTGTATTCGTTTGAGGCGTGCCGGGCCTGTTTTTGGCTTGAGCATCATCACGGGAAGCCACCCTCGATTCCGTTTGTTTTGAATATGGCAATGGACAGCGTTTTCAAGGCGCGGTTTGATAGTTTTCGCGATAAAAACGAAATGCCGCCTGAGGCGGCGCCGCTTGCCAAGGAAGGGGTCCGGCTTTTTCACGACCGCAGCCGGTTGAGGGAGTGGCGCGGAAGGGGAGAGGCCCTGCAGGTGACGAACCCCCGCGCGGGCTACAGCCTGGTTGGGAAGATTGATGACGTCCTCTGCGAGGCCGACGGCCGCCTGATTCCTCTCGATTTCAAGGTCTCCGGTTATGCCCCGAAGGAGGAGAAGCAAAAGTATTACGTCCTTCAGCTCCACGCCTACGCCTTGATGTTCCGCGCTCAGGGATTCGCGCCTTCGGAGCGGGCCTACCTCCTTCACTATTTCATCCGGGACACAAAGAACCCCTCGCTCAGTGTGGAATTCACGGCCTCGCTCGACCGGGTCGAGCTTGATTTGGGCGCCTTCGAGAGGAAGCTTGAGGAGATGGCCGCCGTGTTGAACGGCTCCTATCCCGGCGACGGCGCCGAGTGTGAGGCGTGCCTCTATCACGCAGGCCGGCGGGCAAAAACCGCCGCGTGCCCCCCACTCCCGAAACCGGCAGGGGGCAGTCGCTCCTGAAGCGTCCACCCGCCGCTGAGCCGAAGGCGATTTGCCAGAATGGAAGCACTAAATCATAGATTATAAGGCATTAAATAGTGCATATTTAGGCATTAATTAGTATATTATGAGTTGAAATTTAGCCTTTTCTCCGCTATCCTTCCTGTATGGATTACCGTGCGACGAGTGAAGATCTCTTTAATACCCTCTCCGCTTGGGATGAGGTGATGACGGGCAGAACGAAAATTCATCTCATTGCGTGCGGCGGCACGGCGCTGACCTTATTGGGATACAAAGAATCCACAAAGGATGTCGATTTGATGGTGCCAGATTTGAATGAATACAAACACTTGGTCACATTTTTGCGTCGGGCGGGTTACCAAAATTGCACGCCTTATGGCTGGAAGCGGCCGGAAGAGACGATGATTTACGATCTTTACCCGGGGAATCGTGTTTACGAAACAGAATTGCCCGATTCCCCTTTAAAAAGAGGAGGGCATCGAAGAATTAGAGAATGGAAGAGAATTTATCTTGGCGTGCTCAATCCAATGGACTTAATCATCACCAAGATGTTTCGTGGCACAGAGATTGACATGGAAGATTGTTTGATGCTCCTTCGGAAAGAAAACGTGAGTTTGGAGGCTTTGAAGCAAAGGTATCAAGAGACGGCGAAGTATGATGTCAGCGAAACAAGGGTGCTGAAGAATCTCGATCTCCTGCTCAGGAGAAGCAGGGAGAAAAAGTGAGAAGGGCACAATGACGGAGAAAACGAAAAATGAATTATGGGATGCGTTGGCGCAATACGGATACCCTATGATGCAGCCCCAAGCCAAGGCAGATCCGGAAGAGCTGCTTGAGAAGCTTCTCAGGCAGGACGAGGGACGGCTTGTCGAGGGGTTTCCGGTCGTGCTTTACAAGGCCCTGCGGGAAAATGATTCGCTCGCGTGGGAGAAGAAAGATTGGAAACCGGCCAAGGTGCTGGGGCCCCGTCCGCTCGAACGGTTGACCGGTTTTCTTGCCTTAAGTTTTCTTCTCTACCGCCTCTTTGGTCTGGAAAACAAATTTCTTGATCGAGTCCGGGATTTGCTCCACAAGTGTCCCGAGGGAGAGAAGCCGCTGAAGGATTTTGAAGGGCCCTTCTTGAGATCGGAAACGGTGAAGGCGGGCGGCTTGGAACTTTCCACAAGCCGGCTTAAGAATAGTTTCCGCCGTTACGTGGTGGAGGCGCCCGAATCAAAGGAAACCGAAAAGAAGGTGCACGATCTTGAATTGGAGCTTCTCCTCTCCGAACTTTTTGCCCCCCGGCAGAAAGAACTTTTGAAGAAACGCCTGGCCAAGAAACCGATGACGGCCACCGAAAAGGCCTACTATTACCGGACCGTCTCGAAACGGCTCAAGGCCCTGGCCAATGAAGAACTGCATCAACTTGCCCGTCGCTTGGTCTGATGACCGGACAATGACAGGCGGGTGTTCGGTGGGGAAGGATTAGCCAGGGGAAGGGTGCACCCGCCGCTGAGCCGAAGGCCGTATCAGCCTCCTTTGTGCATGGCGAGGCTTACACGTAACATATTAAATTATGTATCCAGATTGACATTACATAATTTAATGTGTATCATTTGTCTGGCTGACCCCCGTTATGGAACGTCTCTTCGAATATCAGGATATCGTGCTGCGGGCGCTCAAGGGGCGCGCCGCTCCGTTTTACCTGGCAGGAGGGACGGCTCTGTCCAAATTCTATTTTCAGCACCGTGCGAGCTATGATCTTGATTTCTTCTCCCGGTCCTACTCCGTCGGGAAAGTCCGGCTGCTCGCCTCTCTCGTTGAAAAAAGCACCAAAAAGAAAATGAAGCGAGTCCGGGAAAGTCACCGGGAGGGGTTTGCCGGGATTGCCATCTACGAATTGGTCCTGGGGAAGGGGGAGGCGCTTAAGATCGATTTTGTCCAGGATGTCCTGCCCCTTTTGAGGCCCTTAAAGCAGGTGGATGGAATTGATGTCTTGTCTCTCGATGATATTTATGTGAGGAAGATTCACGCGGTTTCCGGCGAGCTTCCCGAAATCGACGACGTGGGGCGAAAGCGCTTTTTGGGAGGCCGCGAGGAGGCCAAAGATCTTTTTGATCTTTATCAGCTTTCCTCGACTTACCGGCGTCTGTCCCGGTTCGCGTTGGAACACTGCAATGATCTTGAACGAGAGGCCTTGATCCGTTGGTATCACAGCTACCGGCGTCAGGAAATGAAGATCGGGTTGGCGGAATTGAGGACCCGCAACCCCATCGAGTTTGTTACGATCGAGAGGCACCTGAAAAAGGAAATCGACGCCCTCATCGGAGGAATTTTGTAATCATGCCCAAGGGGTGGCAGTGGGACGTGGCGCGGTCCGACAGGGAGATCCGGCAAATCCTGGGAAACCCCGCACACCCGAGTTTCATTCATTATGCCGCCCTGCTCCTCATCCGAAGCAACGTCCCCAAAGAGGTTTTTGGGGGTTATCTCAAGAAGGAGGATTTCTGCCGCCACTGGCAGGGGATCAAGCAGCGGATGCGCAAAGACCGTTCCGCTCACGGCCGCATTCAGTTTTGGGAGGAAATCTACCGCCACCTGCGGGACGAGTTTAAAAAAAAGGGAGTGGCCCTCAGGCGGCCTTCCCGCCCGGCCGTTTCGGATTCTCTCCGCTGGAAGATCGGCCGGAGGATTCGGGAAATCAGAAGCTTAAGGAAGATGAGCCAGGCGGAACTCGCTCACGGGGCGGGATTAACGCAGCAGTTTGTTTCGAAAATCGAAAAGGGGACCGAAAACATTTCCCTTGATACCCTGGAGCGGATCCAAAAATTTTTGAATGAAGATTTCTTTTAGGAGAGCCAAAGCGGATTTTAAATCGAAAGGGAAGATCCGGGGGATAGATGGAATGGATCATTTCGGCCATCATCTTGGGGTGGATCTGGCGCCCGACAAAGGAAAACCGGGAAGAGAGGAAGGGGAATGGCAGCAGAGGATAGTGCGCTCGCGATTGAGACGTATCGGGGGCTTGTCAAGCGGGTCCGGGAAACGCTGATCCTCGGTCAGCAGCGGATCGAGGCGCTCAAGGTTGAGACTTATTGGCTGACTGGCCGGGACATTAACGAGCACGTTCGCTTGCACGGTGGGCGGGCGGAATACGGCAAGGAAGTCCTGATGAAACTTGCCCGGGACACGGGTTACCACGACAGGGTGCTGCGGCGGTGTGCAGAATTCGCCGAGAAGTTTCCCCATCTTCAAATTCGTGCCGGCCGGCACGAATTGCCTGAAAACCCCCGTCAAATCGAGAAAGTTGTCCCTCGAAAGAGGAGAAGGCGGCGCGCGACCTTGAGGGGGCGGTCGGGCTCCTGAAGCTCCTTTTTTCAAAAGAGCGGGAGAAAA
>CAYJTI010000079.1:0-6620 GCA_964373135.1 uncultured bacterium
AGGGGCCGACTTGTGTCGTGAGATTCACCATTTATTCTGCCGTCCAAACTTTCCCTTTCTTCGCCATTTCATCAAAACGGAAGATCGGTCCCTCGGTGCAGGAGGGAGTCCAACCCCGGTGCGTCCAGACCATGCATCCCAAGCAAACGCCCACCCCGCAGGCCATTCGCTCATCCCACGACGCCTCTCCCTCGATGCCGTAACGGGAAGCGATTTCGATGACCTTTTCCATCATCCGGTTGGGCCCGCAGGTTTGAATGAAGTAATCCTCGGGGTCTAGGGATTCGGTCTTTAAAAGTTCCTCAAGCAGCCCGGTCACAAGCCCTCTCACTCCATAGGAGCCGTCCTCTGTCGTGTAACAAACCTTGCTCTGAAAACTTTGAATTTCACTTCGTGGCAACACCTCTTTCCGGCTCTTGGTCCCGATGAAAAAACGGTCACAGCCGTAACGCTCGGCGAGAAAGACAAGCGGAGGCACGCCGACCCCCCCTCCGACCAAAATCCGTTTTTTTCCTTCAAGCCGGCCTGTAAACTCCCGCCCCAAAGGGCCCAGGATTTTCAGCCGCTCCCCCTTTTTCATCTGAGCGAGCAAGGCCGAGCCCTGCCCCAAAACCTCATAGAGGATTTCCACGCGCTCCCCTTTCACCCGGTAATAACTGAAGGGGCGGCGCAAAAAGGGGTCCCATCCGTCGCGGACTTTAATCTGAACAAACTGGCCCGGCCGGACCCCCGAAGCAAGACGTCGGGACCGGAAGGAAAGTTTGTAATATTCAGCGTTCACCTTCCGATTTTCCAGCATCTCGACTACTTCGTCCGGCATAGCGACAGGTGATAATCTTGAAGGGCACGGGCCTCAAGGTTTCCCTTTCGAGCGGATTCGATTCCTCCGACGGCCATCCTTGCGGCGCTGAGGGTCGTGATGCAGGGGATATTGAAGGAGACGGCGAGCGAACGGATTTTCGCCTCGTCAAGCATCGGGCCTTTTCCCGAGGGGGTATTCATGAGAAGTTGAATCTCTCCGTTTCGGATTAAATCGCCAATCTTCGGTCTCCCCTCGGCAAGCTTTAAAACCACCTCGGCCTGAATCCCTTCTCTCGCAAGCGCCTCGGCCGTCCCCCTCGTTGCCACGAGTGAAAATCCCATCTCGCTCAATTTCCTCGCAATCGGAACAATCTTTGCCTTGTCCTGATTCTTGACGCTGATGAAAACTTTCCCTTTCAGGGGAAGCGTGGCCGAGGCGGCGCTCTGGGACTTGTAAAACGCCCGCCCAAGCTCGTCATCCATTCCCATCACCTCGCCCGTCGACTTCATCTCAGGCGTCAAGACGATATCCACGCCGGGGAATTTGATGAAGGGGAAAACAGACTCTTTGATGGAAACATGCCTCGGCCGCTTTTCTTCGGTGAAGCCCAGCTCTTGAAGGGTCCTTCCCGCCATGACTTGGGCGGCATAACGTGCAAGAGGGACTCCAATCGCCTTGCTCACGAAAGGGACCGTCCGGGACGCCCTCGGATTGACTTCCAGGCAGTAGACCTCTCCCTTCTGCACTGCATATTGCACATTCATGAGGCCCACGACTTTCAAATGTTGGGCCAGCCTTTTTGTCTTCTCAACAAGTTCTTGGACAATTTCCTTCTTCAGGGCAAAGGGCGGAAGGACCATCGCGCTGTCTCCCGAGTGGATTCCGGCCTCTTCAATGTGCTCCAACACACCCCCCACCACAAAAGTTTTCCCGTCCCCAATCAAATCGACATCGACCTCCGTGGCATCCTCCAGGAACTGGTCAATCAGAATCGGATGCTCTTCACTCGCCTCGACTGCCCGCGCCATATATTTCTGAAGGTAATCTTCGTCATAAACGATTTCCATCGCCCGTCCCCCCAGGACATACGACGGACGAATCATCACGGGATAACTGATTTGGCGGGCCACGGCCTTTGCCTCTTCAACGTTGAAAACGATTCCACTTTTGGCCTGCCGGAGGTTGATTTGCTCAAGAAGCTGGCGAAACCGATTTCGGTCCTCCGCCATGTCAATCGACTCCGCCGAGGTTCCCAAAATCGGAATTCCTTCCCGCTCCAAATCCTTCGCCAGATTCAGGGGGGTCTGTCCCCCGAGCTGGACGATGACGCCTATCGGCTTTTCGCGCTCGTAGATATTTAAGACATCCTCCAGGGTGAGCGGTTCGAAGAAAAGTTTGTCGGAGGTGTCGTAATCCGTGCTCACGGTCTCAGGATTGGAATTTACCATAATGGTTTCGTAGCCCAGCTCCTTCAAGGCAAAGGCCGCCTGGACACAGCAATAATCAAATTCAATCCCCTGCCCAATTCGGTTCGGCCCACCCCCCAAAATCATCACCTTCGGCTTTTCGGAAGGAATCGTTTCGTCCTCCTCCTCATAGGTCGAGTAGAAGTAAGGGGTGTAAGCGCGAAATTCGGCCGCGCAGGTGTCGACCAGTTTGAAAACTGCCTGAATCCCTTTTTCTTTTCGGAGGGCCCGGACTTCCCTTTCTTTCAATCCCCAGTAAAAGGCGAGCTGCCGGTCGGAAAAGCCGTATTGCTTCGCCTGGCGCAACAACCCCTCCCCCCTCCCCTCGAACAACTCCTTTTCCAGCTCAACCATCTGCCTCATTTGTTCCAAAAACCAAGGGTCGATCTTGGAGCTCTCGTAGATTTCCTCGGTCGTGAGTCCGGCGTCGTAGGCGTATTTGATGATGAAAATCCGATTCTCTTTCGGAACCGCAAGGGCCCTTAAGAGTTTTTGCTTGAGGTCGGGGTTGGTCGGTGCGGTTCGAATCCATTCGACGAGCTTCTCCCTCGTGTCGAGTGCCTCCCCGAAGACCTTGTCCCGGCCGTCTCCTCCCAGTCCGAAGCGTTTCGTCTCAAGGGAACGAATCCCCTTCTGAAGCGCTTCCTTAAACGTTCTGCCGATGGACATCGCCTCCCCCACGGATTTCATCTGCGTGGTCAAGGTGTCATCGACGCCTTCAAACTTTTCAAAGGCGAAGCGGGGGATTTTAACCACGCAGTAGTCGATGGTCGGCTCAAAAGAAGCCGGCGTGTAGCGGGTGATGTCATTTGGAATTTCATCCAGGGTGAAGCCCACGGCAAGCTTCGCCGCAAATTTGGCAATGGGGAAGCCGGTCGCCTTGGAGGCGAGCGCCGAAGAGCGGGAAACCCGGGGGTTCATTTCAATCACCACCATCCGGCCCGTTTTCGGCTCCACCGCAAACTGGATGTTTGAGCCGCCGGTTTCGACACCAATCTCGCTAATAATCTTTCGCGCCGCATCGCGCATTCTCTGATATTCCTTGTCCGTCAAGGTCTGTGCCGGCGCCACGGTAATGGAATCCCCGGTGTGAATTCCCATCGGGTCGAAATTCTCAATGGAGCAGATGACGACAAAGTTGTCCTTGATGTCACGCATCACCTCGAGTTCAAATTCTTTCCAGCCGAGGACCGATTCTTCGACTAAGACCTCGTGAATCATGCTGTATTCGAGGCCGAGCCGCACCCGATATTCCAGTTCCTCCCGATTGAAGCAGACGCCGCTCCCCGAGCCGCCGAGCGTGAAACTGGGACGCACGACCACCGGGTAACCAATCGCCTCCGCGATTTTGAACGCCTCCTCGATGGTGTAAGCAAAACCCGAGCGGGGAAGGTCGAGCCCGATTTTTTCAACCGCCTGTTTGAAGAGCCGCCGGTCTTCCGCCTTTTTAATGGCCTCGTAGCGCGCCCCGATGAGTTCCACCCCGTATTTCGTGAAGACTCCCTTTTCATAAGCCTCCACGGCCACGTTGAGGCCGGTCTGTCCCCCTAACGTCGGGAGACAGGCGTCGGGCCTTTCTCTCTGGATAATTTTTTCCAGGAATTCGACCGTAATCGGCTCGATGTAGGTGCGGTCGGCCGTCTCCGGGTCGGTCATGATGGTGGCGGGGTTTGAATTCACAAGGATGACCGTGTAACCCTCCTCTTTGAGCGCCTTGCAGGCCTGTGTTCCGGAATAGTCGAATTCGCACGCCTGACCGATGATAATCGGCCCGGAGCCGATGATGAGGATTTTCTCAATGTCGCTTCGTTTAGGCATAAAGAGAAATCAAAATGCAAAAATCAAAGACCAAAAATACAAGCCAAAAATCAAAAAGAGAAGCATGATGCCGAGCCGGCAATGCCCCCGTTTTCTCGCTCTCGCCTTCCTCGTTTTTAATCGCTGCCATCTTTAATCTTTCCTTTTTGTTCCCTATTTTATGATTTTTGAATTTTGATTTTTTATTTTTTAGGCATGGTGGCTCACCATCGCGTAGAAGCGCTCAAAGAGATAGTCGCTGTCGTGAGGCCCGGGGGAATTTTCCGGGTGATACTGCACGGAAAAGACGGGGTATTTTTTATGACGCAGGCCCTCCAAGGTTTTGTCATTGAGATTGATATGCGTCAGCTCCACGTCATCTTTTGGGAGCGAATCGATGTCGACCGCAAAGCCGTGGTTCTGGGAGGTGACCTCGATTTTCCTTGTGAAAAGGTCCATGACCGGATGATTCCCGCCCCGGTGCCCAAATTTGAGCTTGAAAGTTTTTCCACCGAGGGCGTGCCCCAAGATTTGATGGCCGAGACAAATCCCGAAAATGGGAACCTTTCCCAGCAATTTTCTCATGTTTTCGATGAGAGAAGTCACGGCCGCCGGGTCTCCGGGGCCATTGGAAAGGAAGACCCCGTCCGGTTTGTGGCCGAGAATTTCTTCCGCCTTTGTCTGGGCCGGCACGACCTTGACACGGAACCCATGCTGATTTAATTTTCGAAGGATGGTCCGCTTGATTCCGCCGTCGATGGCGACGACAAAATATTGTTTCGCTCGAGGCGGAATTTTATCGGGCCACACGTAGCCGGGAAGTAGGGTTCCGTCAAAATCGTAAGCCGCCTTGCAAGTCACCGCCTTCACCAAATCGATTCCCACAAGTCCCGGCGAATCCTCGACTTTTTTCACCAGCCGTTTCGGGTCAAGCTCCGTCGTTGAAATCCCCCCCTTCGTGGCCCCGCGGTCGCGAAGATGCTTCGTCAATTTCCTCGTGTCGACGCCCTGAATCCCCACGATGCGGTGTTTTTTAAGGTAATCGTCGAGCGCCATCTGGGACCGGAAATTGCTCACGACGGGGCTCAGCTCTTTCACCACGAATCCTTCCACCCAAGGATGGCTCGACTCCTCATCGTCAAAATTGACGCCGTAATTCCCAATGTGAGGGTAGGTCATGGTCACAATCTGGCCCTTGTAAGAAGGGTCCGTTAGAATTTCTTGGTAGCCGGCGAGAGAGGTGTTGAAAACAACTTCTCCGTAAGTTTCTCCCTCCGCCCCGAAATTTTCGCCTTCCAAGACAAGACCGTCTTCTAAGGCCAATAACGCTTTAGCCATGGACCACCTTCTCGCGCACCCTTTTCCCTTCGTAATTCCAAAGTTTATTCATGCAAAGGGTGGCGGCGACTCTCCCCTTCAACTTCCTTCCAATAAAGCAGGAATTCCTCGATTTGGAGATAAACTCCTCCGGCTTCACCCCCCACTCTTGATTGAGATCGACCAGCGCGAGCTTCGCCTCGGTTCCTTTTCGAATCTCGCCGAACCCGGCCGGGAGTTTCAAAATTTCAGCTGGGCGCACGCTCATTCGGCGAACGAGCTCCTCAAGCGCGAGCTTCTTTGAATGAACCAGTTCGGTCAGACAGACAGCAAGCGCCGTCTCAAGGCCGATGACGCCAAAGGGGGCTTCGTCAAATTCGAGCATTTTCTCCTCATCGGTGTGGGGCGCGTGGTCGGTCGCGACGCAGTCAATCACCCCCTCCTTGAGCGCCTTCTGAAGGGCCTCCACATCCCCGGCTGTTCGCAAGGGAGGATTCATTTTGAAGTGAGTGTTGTAACCCTCGACGGCCTCCTCGGTGAGTGAAAGATGGTGAGGGGTCACTTCGGCCGTGACGGAAATCCCTTCGGACTTGGCCTCGCGAATTAATTTGACAGAGCCGGCGGTCGAGACATGGGCAACGTGAAGGGAGGCCTTCGTCAGCCGTACCAGTTGAATATCCCTTGAAATTGCAATCTCTTCGCTTTCCGCAGGAATTCCTTTGAGGCCGAGTTGGGTGGAGAAGAACCCTTCATTCATGACGCCATTCGCCGAGAGCCGCTTGTCTTCGCAATGGCTGATGACAAGAAGCCCGAGCATCGAAGCGTATTCCATCGCACGCCGCATTAAAAGAGAATCCTTGACCCAATCGCCGTCGTCCGTGACCGCCCAAATGCCGGCCCGTTTGAGGTCCGCCATCTCTGAGAGTTCCTTTCCTTCCCGGCCTTTGCTGAGGGTTCCCGCCGGAAAGAGATGGAACGGCACTTCACGCGCCTTTCGGATGATGTTGTCAATCACGCTCTGATGGTCACAGGCGGGGTCCGTATTGGGCATCGACACACATCCAATAAAACCGCCCCGGAGCGCTGCGAGCGAACCGCTTTCAATCGAGGCGTTGACGATGACCGCGTCCTTGAATACGCCCGGGCTGGCCGCCGAGCCCCAAAAGTGCGTCTTTGTGCCGACGTCGGTCCGCCAGAGCTGCTTGCCGCTGCCCCGGTCGAAGCACAGCACCGACCGC
>CAYJTI010000080.1:0-307 GCA_964373135.1 uncultured bacterium
TCCCGATTGAGCGGCCTGACGAAGTCCTCGCCGCCAGGAAGCCGATTTTAACGTTCCGGGATTATCTCCGTGAAAATAGTCCGAATCCGGCCCCGAAGAACCCCAAGGCGAGCGCCCAGGTTGCAACGTGAGGCCTAACCCGTCCTAATGCGGATTTGGCGTTTAATCCAATCTCCGGCCGCTGATATCTTCACTCAGATGAAGTGGGACGAGGAACTTTTCGAGGAGATACTTCAGGATTCCTCACTCCCCCCGGCGCTCAGAATTTATCGGGTGGATAAACCGGCAGTGACGCTAAGTTATGGGT
>CAYJTI010000080.1:317-6556 GCA_964373135.1 uncultured bacterium
GGGTGGAGGAAGGGTTTTCCACGGGAACGATTTGATTTACTCCGTCGTGGCCCGGCGGGATTCTTTTCCCACTTTTGGAAGGGTGCGCACGAGCTACCTTTCCCTCCACGAAGCGGTTCAAGCGGCCTTTTCGAAACTGGGGGTTGAGACGGAGCTTTTCCGCTGTGACGAACCGAGACTCCGGGAAAATGCAAAGCGGCGGATTCGCGATTGTTTTCACGAACCGGTTCCAACCGACGTGGCCCTCGGCCGCCGAAAGGTAGCGGGAGGGGCCCAGCGGCGGAAGGGGGAGTGCTTTCTCCACCAAGGCTCCATTCAACTTGTGAAAGGGATTTCGTTTGAGCGCCTGCGTGAGGCCTTGATTGAAGCCTTTGAGGAAAAATTTGAAATTTCCTGGGCGAACTCGAATAAAATAGTTTCGGCGGTGTAGGCGATGGAAGAGATGGAGCGGATGCTCAAAAAGATTGAGGGGATTATAGAAAAAGAGCCGGCCTACAAATTCGAGGCCTACAGCTTTGTCTTGGCCGGGCTCCATTACACCGTCTCGAAACTGGACCAGCCCCGCCATGTGACGGGGAGGGAACTGGCGGAGGGGCTCAGGCAATACGCCCTCGACCAGTTCGGCCCCATGGCGCGCACGGTCCTTGAATACTGGGGCGTTCGGAACACGCTCGACTTCGGGAGGATTGTTTTTCATTTAATCGACGCCGGACTTTTGAGGAAAACCGAGGAAGACTCCGTCCAAGATTTTGAGAATGTCTACAGTTTCAGCGAGGCATTTCGGTATGAGTTCAAGGAGGAGTCCTGACGAGTGATAAAAACTCCGGAAGCCATCCTGAAAGATCTCAATTCAGCGCAAAGGGAGGCGGTCGTCTGGCCGCAAGAGAAGCCGCTTCTCGTTCTAGCCGGGGCGGGCAGCGGAAAAACCCGCATCCTGACGCGCCGCATGGCCTCGTTTGTTTTGCAGGGAATCCCTTCTTTCCAGCTCCTGGGGGTGACCTTTACCAATAAGGCGGCCGAAGAGATGAGGCGGCGGGTGAAGAAACTGGTCCGTCAGGAGGTCTGGGTCAGCACGTTTCATTCCTGTTGTCTCAAAATTCTGAGGGAAGAGGCGCGCCAACTCGGTCTGGCGCCCGGCTTCCTCATTTACGACGAACAGGACCAGCTCGTCCTCATTAAAGAAATCCTCAAGGCGATGAATCTCCCGGAGAGAAAGGTTCACCCCAAAGGGGCTCGGGAAATGATTCAGCGGGCGAAAGATTATCTCTTGAGCCCGCTCCAATGTCTTGAGAGGGCCGTCGACCCCTACGAAGAGAGCGTGGCCAAGGTTTACCAGCGTTATGAAGAGCGGATGACGGAACTTGAGGCGCTTGATTTTGGCGACTTGATTTTAAAAACCGTCTTCCTTTTCGATAGGAAACAAGAGGTCTTGGAGGGTTGGCAGAACCGGCTCCGTTATATCCTCATCGACGAATATCAAGACACGAACCACGCCCAGTATCGTTTCGTCAAGCTCCTGGCGTCGAAATACCGGCAGATTACGGTTGTGGGAGACCCCGACCAATCGATTTACGCCTGGCGGGGCGCCGATATCCGGAATATCCTCAACTTCGAGAAGGATTACCCGGAGCCGGCGGTGATTAAGATGGAACAGAATTATCGTTCTCCGACGACGATTCTCGATGCGGCCAATTCCCTTATCCGGCATAACAAATTCCGGAAGCCAAAGCTCCTCTGGGGGGAGAAAGGAGAGGGGGAGAAGATTACGGTCTACGAGGCGGGCGACGAAAAGGAGGAGGCCGATTTTGTCGTGGGCGAAATTCAGGGATACGAGAAACAAGGACGGCCCTTCAACGAGATGGTCGTTTTTTACCGGGTGCATGCGCAGTCACGGGTCCTGGAGGATGCGCTTCGCCGGGAGAAGATTCCTTACAAGATTGTGGGGGGAATCCGCTTTTACGACCGGAAGGAGATTAAAGACCTCATGGCGTATCTGAGGCTGATTCTCTCACCGGAAGATGAGGTGAGTCTCAAGCGGATTCTGAATGTTCCGCCCCGGGGCATCGGGATGCGGGCAAGGGAGCTTTTGGAGGAAAGCGGGAGAACCCGCAACCTGAGCTTTGCCAAGGCGCTTGAGGAAGCCGGAAAGATCTCAGAACTCGGGCCAAAGACGGCCAAAGGGATTCAGAACTTCTTGAAGATGCTGCGAGAGCTTCGAGAGCTTAAAAACGAAGTTTCGGTAAGGCGGCTTCTTGAGGAGATTATCGAGCGGACCCGCTATGTCGAGCTCCTCGCCCAAGAGAGGACCATTGAGGCCCAGGCCCGGATTGAAAATATTGAGGAATTTTTTAGCGCCGTCGATGACTATGAGGAACGAGTCGAGAAACCCGATTTAGCGGGGTTTGTCGAGTCCATTACCCTCTTGACCGACGTCGACACCTGGGATGCCGGCGCGAATTGCCTGACGCTCATGACGCTCCATTGCGCCAAGGGGCTCGAATTCCCCATCGTATTTATGGTGGGGCTCGAAGCCGGGCTTTTTCCGCATATCAATTCTCTCGGCGAGGGGCCGGAGGAGCTTGAGGAGGAGCGCCGGCTCTGCTACGTCGGGATTACAAGGACTAAGGAAAAGCTCTACCTTTCCTACGCGATTTCAAGACGCCTCTACGGCGAGCACGCAAGAAATCTTCCTTCTCGTTTTCTCACGGAGATTCCGGTAGAACTGATTGACTTTCAGAGCGGCTATGCCGTCGACCGAGGAACCAAGTTCGAGCCCGAGAAGGACGAGGAAATCGAAATCGATTACGACTGAAAATTAAGCCTTCCCGAGCTTGGCGAGGCGGGCCTCCATTTTCTTTTGAGGCATGACATCGCCTTCGCCCTCGGCCACGGCCATTCCCTTCCGGTAGGTTTCACCCGCCTTCGCGAGCTCCTTCACCCCTTCGTAGGCCTGACCGAGGCCGAGGTAGGAGGAGGAGTGTTTGGGATTGACGGCCACCCCCTTTGTGAAAACTTCAATCGCCTCTCGGTAGGCTCCCGCTTCAAGGTAGGTCTCGCCCAAGGTGTAGTAACCGAGCACATCGTTGGGGTCAAGTTCGATGACTTTCTTGAAGCGTTCAATCTTTTCATGGAGGTCCACCTTGGGAAGCGCCATCTTTTTCTTCCTGAGCTCCTCAATCCACGAGAGGCGCCGTGCCTCGGCCTGCTCGTGCTCCGCCTCGGCAATCATTCCCTTCGCCACGTAAAAACGGGAAAGATTCGTATGGGCCATGAGGGCATGGGGATTGAGGCGAATCCATTTTTTTGCGATTTCAACCGCCTCGTCCAGGCGGTTCATGCGGGCGTAGAGGACGCCCAAGGCCTCGTAGGCGTCTTCGAAGGCGGGGTCCTTTTCAAGAAGCGCCTCAAGCGTCTCAATCGCTTCCGTGACCTTTTCTTCTCGGAAGAGGGCGAGGGCTTGGTTAAAGCGAGTCTGGGAATCCAAGTTTCTTGCGGGCTTCGGGGGAGATTCTTTCCGGGGTCCAGGGGGGCTCGAAGGTGACTTCCACATTGACGTTCTTGACCTTGAGGGACGTGGAGATGCTTTCGCGAAGCTGCTCGGGAAGGGTTTGAGCCGCCGGACAGCCCGCAGCGGTGAGGGTCATCTTGACGTAGACCGAATCGGGTTTGGCGTCGATTTGATAAATCAGGCCGAGGTCGTAGATATTGACCGGGATTTCGGGGTCATAACACTGTTTCGCGACGTCAATCACTTCCGCTTCGGTCGGCATAAAATCCTCCGTCCTTCTGTAGGTTGTTTGGTATTCTATTCCGCGATGTCGACACGGTCAACCAAACGGTTCGGAGACGTTCTCCTTTCAGGCTTCCTTTGGCTCCTCGTGGGGGCGTTGACGGTTGTCTTCCATCTCTTCGGGCTTTTTGTTCTCTGGCCCCTCTCCCTGATTTTTGAAGCGGGGAGCGGAGGGCTCCTTCACGGAGTTTCGCAAATTTGGGCGTCGGTCATTACGCTTTTGACGCCGTTCTGGCAGATTCAAGTCGAAGGGCTTGAGCGGATTGAACGAAACAAGCCCTATGTCGTCGTCTCGAATCACCAAAGTTCTCTCGACATCTTAGTTTTGGCCGCAAGGCTTCCACTCCATTTCAAATTTATTGCGAAGCAGGAGCTTTTTTGGATTCCCTTCCTAGGGTGGCACCTCACGCTCGCACGTTACATTTGCCTCAAACGGGGCGACCGGGAAAGCGGTCAGGCCTGTATCCGGAAAGCGACGGAATGGCTCCGCCGGGGAGTGAGTGTGATTTTCTTCCCCGAAGGGACGAGGAGTCCGGATGGAAAGATTCACGACTTTAAGGCAGGGGCCTTTAAGGTGGCGCTCGAGGAGGGAATCGACCTTTTGCCGATTGTCATCACGGGAACCCGGAGTGCGATTCCGAAATATTCCTGGCGGATTCATGAACGGTCGAAGCTTCGGATGATTCTCCTCGAGCCCCTTTCGATGAGCGGCCTTTCGATTTCCAATTTGGATGAACTTCGTTCCCGGGTGCGGACGAGGATGGTAGAAGAGTTCGAAAGGAGGAGTCTGGCGGCATGAAAGTTCTGACGCTCAATACGTGGCAGGAGTTGGGCCCGTGGCAGGAGAGGTGGGAGGTGACACTTCGGGGCCTCGAGCAATTCGAGCCGGAGATTCTCGCTTTTCAGGAGCTCTTCAACCGGTCGTGGGCGCTTGAGGTTCAAAAGCGGACGGGATTGCCGACTTTAATTTTCCCGGAGGAACCCGCCGGTCTGGTGGTCTTGAGCCGCTATCCGGCAACGGCGTGGGGAGTCTCTCAACTTTCCCAGTCGCCGCTTGAGGAGTACTTCCGTTATCTGCTCTGGGTTGAGCTCAAGGTCAGGGGAGCGCCCCTTTTTTTCTTCAACACCCACCTTTCGTGGAAATTGGAGGACGGGGCCACCCGCCGGAAACAGGTGGGGGAGGTTCTCGAACTCATTCAGGCGAAGGCCGGGGAGAGGGAGGTGGTCCTCGTGGGCGATTTAAATGCGCCGCCCGATTCCCCTGAAATTCAGAGGCTCATCTTAGAAGGGAAATTTGTCGATCTTTTCCACGAGTTCCACCCCCAGGAAGCCGGCTTTAGCTGGGACAATCGCAATCCCTACGCCGGGAACTCGGAGCACAAAATGCCCAACCGAAGAATTGACTACGTCTTGGCCCGGAGAAGCGGAGCGCTTTTGAAGAAACCGTCCCGCTGCGATTTAGTTTTTACCTCGCCCAACCGGAAAGGATTTTGGGCCTCCGACCATTTCGGCGTGGTGGCCGGATTCGAATGAAACAAGAGACATTTGCGAGCCGGCTCGGCCTGATTATCTCGCTTCTCGGCATGGCGGTCGGGACCGGAAATATTTGGCGGTTCCCCCGGGTCCTGGCCCAAAATGGGGGCGGCGCCTTCCTTATTCCTTGGTTTTTATTTCTATTCCTTTGGTCCGTCCCTCTTTTAGTTCTTGAGTTTGGACTGGGACAGAAGCTCCGATTGAGTGTGGCGGGTTGCTTCGGGAAACTGACCCAGGGGCGTTACACATGGCTGGGGGCTTACGTCGTTCTTTGCACCTTGGGGATTATGTTCTACTACAGTGTCGTGACCGGATGGTGCCTTTATTACCTCTTTCAGTCCCTCTCGGGCGCACTGCTTCAGGCGGACCCAAAGGGATTTTGGGAATCCTTCACGCACGGTTCTTTCTGGCCATTGATTTTCCACATCGTGGCGATTGGGCTCACCGTGGGAGTGGTCAATCGAGGCGTTCAAAAGGGGATTGAGGCCGTCAATCTCGTCATGCTCCCTTCACTCGCCGTGATTTTAATGGGCCTCGCTTTCTTTGCCCTCACGCAAGAGGGGAAGACGGCCGGACTCAATTTCATTTTCAGTACGAACTTCTCGAGACTGGCCGATTACCGGGTTTGGCTGGAGGCACTGACCCAATCCGCCTGGTCGACCGGGGCCGGTTGGGGGATTGCGTTAACTTATGCCGGCTACGCTCGGGAGCATGACAACCCGGTCCTGACCCCCTTCACGACCGGTTTGGGGAACAATTCGATTGAGCTCTTTGCGGTCTTGGCCATTATCCCAACGCTTTTCAGTTTTTTCCCTCTGCCCGAGGTCTTGTCCCTCACGGCTTCGGGCAACACCGGTTTGACCTTCATTGTTTTGCCGAGCCTCTTCCAGAAGTTAGCAGGCGGCCAAGCGGCGGC